>CAZPHZ010000103.1:0-9675 GCA_964586035.1 uncultured Saprospiraceae bacterium | reverse complement strand
TTCTTAAAATCTGCTACTGGCCAAACCTCACGCAAAGCTGTTTTGGATGAATTGGAGGCTGCTGTAAATGGTTATGATTTGGGAATGGAAGGCATAGCCGAATTGAAAAAAATGGACGCACTTTGGGAAACGCTCGGATTCGACGAATCCCGCATCATTTTCGACCCCACACTCATGCGGGGCATGGCTTATTACACCGGACCGGTATTCGAAGTGGAATCCACACTGACGTTTAAAGATGAAAAGGGCAAAGAGCGCAAAGTAGGTTCCATCTGTGGAGGTGGCAGGTACGACGGACTCGTGGAAAAACTGCTCGGACTCAAAGTGCCGGCGACCGGCGCTTCTATCGGTGTAGACCGCCTTGCAGCTTTATTGCGCATGGTGGATCCGGCGGCTTATACTGCCAAGGGTCCTGTGATGATTGCCTATTTCGACGATGCCTTGCAAAAGGAATATTATCGAATCGCCGCTGCATTGCGAAATGCGGGGATTGACGTGGAGGTGTATTGCGGCTTTTTCAAAGGCTTTCGGAAAATGAAAAAACAAATGGCCTACGCCGATGCCAAGAACTGTCCGGCGGTCATACTGCTGGGAGAAAATGAAGCAGAAAAAGGTGTGGCCACTGTAAAAAATTTGATTTTGGGTAAAGAGTTGTCGCAGAGTACATTTGACAAAAAAGAGTGGAATGCAAAAGTGCAAAAAGAGGTGCCTCTCGGCAAACTCACAGAATACATGCTCGAACTTCTGGGCATGAAATAATCTCGATTGATATGGAGAATAGGATCCGCGCAATTATGGAGGATAGCATCGAAGCCAAACAGGCTTTGTTGGCTTCCGGGACGCTCATTTCCACCGTTGATGAGGTTGTGAAAATCATGGTTTCAGCATTTCTGTCCAAGAACAAAGTCCTGTTTTGCGGCAATGGCGGAAGCGCCTCCGATGCCCAACATTTGGCCTCGGAACTTTCTGGCAGATTTTATCTCGACCGGCCGCCACTCTTCGCTGAAGCGCTACATGTGAACGGTTCCTTTCTCACGGCCGTCGCCAATGACTACGGCTACGACGAAGTATTTGCACGTGCAGTGCGGGCCATGGGGCAGCCGGGTGATGTGCTCGTCGTATTGTCCACTTCCGGCCGTTCTGCCAATGTCCTTCCAGCCATTAAAGCGGCCAAAGAGACAATGATGAAAGTAGTGGGGATGACCGGTGCAACCGGTGGCGATATGGTTGGGCAGTGCGATTTATTGATTAAGGTCCCGTCCACCGATACCCCCCGCATTCAGGAATGTCATCTGCTCATTGGGCACATCATCTGCGAACTTGTAGAAGCCCGGCTTTTCAACGCATAACCGATGCAACATCTCTTCCAAATCATAAGCCGGGGATGGATGCCAATGCTCAGTTATAATTGCCCATTAATCCCACTTCCTTTCTTTAAAAATATTTGACATATCCCACCTGGGCCATCATGCCAAAATTCTGTCCCCAAAGGTTGCCCGTATGGTCAACCAGATAATATACCCCCGTGGCATTTACATAGTAAGTCCAGGCATAATTGGCATCCTGTGATGGCATTTTCACACCAATTATCAGAGATTGATTATTCATGGGGTTCACCGCCACTATCTGGTCATTCTGAGTGATGTAATATTGCATCATATCTCCTGTAAAGAAACATTGCGCCGCATATTTAACTCGGGGAGGATCGTCAAGAGAGGCCGGTTTTTTAAAAGTGGGATTGTCAGATTCGGAAGTTCGGGTATTCGCAGCCGGTGACGCCAAATCCTCTTTGTCAATTTGGGTGGCTAAATCGAGAACGGCCATCGATATTTGGGATTTCACCTTTTCATTATCAGTCATACCCATCATTTTTTCCCGGTGGTAATCTTTGTATTTACCCTTTAGTAATATTGCCTGGTTGTAGATGTCTCCACCCACTGTTTTAAGGTAACCAGTAAGAGCCTCAATGGCGTCTGAAAGCTCACCTTCTCCAATATGTGTTCTTATTTTGTCAGTTACACCTCCCATTTCGTCTATGCTTAAAGCGATTAGCTTGTTTTTATAAAAAAACGGGTTAAAATCGCGTGTCAATAAATGATTCACCCGGACACTAAAATCCTGCAATTTATTTAAAATGAAAAAAATTAACACTCTTCTGTTCATTGTTTTCGGATTTGGAATTTCCATTGCGCAACGCGTCGATACCCTTCCAGAATTTCTTCTGGACAAAGAATCGTTGCGATCCCAACTCATGTACATCGCCTCAGACGAATTGGAAGGGAGGCGCACAGGTAGCCCGGGAGAAGCCCTGGCAGCCAGTTTTATTGCTGAAAATTTTGAAACATTCGGAGTAGGCAAGCCCGCAGGTGAAGACACCTATTTTCAGGTTATACCTTTTGCCCGAATATCGCCTCCTGATGAGGGCCTGGTGGTTGCCGGCAATGCCAGATTTGAGCAGGGAAATGCCATGCTCATCACTAAAGGCAGTCCGATAGATATCAAGGCATATGGCATTTTTGCAAAGCATGCGTGGATAGACGAGGAAGCTGGAATCGATGATTACGAAGGGCTGGATGTCCGTGACAAGTTGGTTTTTGCGCTACCGGGCACACCTGAATCCCAAAATCCCTATCAGGCGTTCAGGGCTTCAGCCCAAAAGAGAAAATGGGCGAAAGAGCGTGGCGCCATCGGTCTGGTCGAGTTGTATCGTCTGCGCATACCGTGGCAGTTTTTCAAGAATTATCTGACCAAAGAACGCCTCGAAATACAGCCGGAAGGCAGCGCAAAAGATGACCAACATTTTTTTGCGGCCTGGATTCGGGAGGACTCTGCTCAAGCTGTGGCCCGGCTGGAACAGGGGGAGATTTTACCGGTTGCAATCCAAAGTTCAGGTCTTATTTCAAACGGAGTGCGAAGCGTAAATGTGGTGGGGGTCATCCCCGGCGCCGATGAAAAACTTCGGGAAGAATACGTATTGCTCAGCGCTCATTTCGACCATATGGGTATTGAAAAGCAGGATGGAAATGAAGACACGGGACGTGACAGCATTTACAATGGAGCCAGAGACAACGGCATGGGCGTGGTGGCACTTTTGGCTGCGGCCAAGGCATTTGCCATCCATCCACCAAAAAGGTCTGTAATTTTTCTGGCTTGCACCGGAGAGGAGATGGGCCTTCTAGGCAGTGGATACTATGCTGCGCACCCATTGGTTCCGTTGTCGAAAACGGTGTTTAATCTCAATACAGATGGTGCGGGGTACAATGACAAGGATTACATTTCCATCATCGGATGGGGGCGAACCAATGCCAACGAAGGCATCGAAAAAGCTGCTGAGGCGCTGAATTTGAAAATAGCGAAAGACCCCGAACCAAAGCAAAACCTTTACGAGCGTTCCGACAATATTTCATTTGCCCGCAAAGGTATACCCGCCATCGACCTTTCGCCAGGCTTTACTAAAATGGACCAAGAGATATTCAAATATTACCACAATGTAGCCGATAATCCTGAATCCATTGACTACGACTACCTGCTCACTTTTTGCAAAAGTTTTGTGTATTCTGCCCGGCTGATCTGCGACAAAGCGGTAACGCCGGCATGGACTCCCGGAGATAAGTTTGAGAAAAGGGCAGGGGAGGACTAATTTTACTTCTTTTCAGCTGCAGCAACGAGCCTGGCCTTTCTTGCCTTCTTTTGCTCGTTATTGCTTTCGTAGAGGCAGTAGTTCTCGTATTTAGGGACGTCCTTATTGTCCCAAATGTCTTTGCCTATGTTGCAAAGAATGACGAGTTCATCGTAGATGACGTTGCCTTGCTCTACCCGTCTTTCCACCCCAATGTCCCGGTCGGCGAGTCTGTCCTGTTGCAAATTTACCACATTTTCAAAATCCCGGGCAGCGTCGATGATGCGTCCGGTAATAAGCTCATTCACACCAACTTCTGCCAGGAAATCAATCTGCTGCCGGGCCACTCTCACCACACGGCGGGCGCAAAACAGTAGCTGTGCATCCGTCATATCGCCCAGTTTGGCGGTGCCGAATTTCCGGTACCTTCCGGTGCGGCTGTTGTATTTCAACGCGACCCTTGTCATGAGGCTGCGGATGGCTGCTTTCAACTTCTCGGCAGCTTTGTATTTCTTTTCCGTGACTATCATTTGGTCGCCAATCAGTTCTTCATCATCAGGCAGCTCCCGAAATCGGTCACAGAGGGTCTTGAAGCTTTTCAGTCTCTCCAGGTCATAACCATATTGTTGGAACAATTCGATGTCGCGGTGAGCGTAGCGGATCTTTTCCAAACATTGTTGGTGCAAATCGGCGTCGGGATAGTTGTGCTTTCTCTGTGTCGACTGTTTTTTCATTGCTGGTCAAGTTTTTACAAAAATAAGACAAGATTACCAGCTAAACAAAAAGTTTTCATAGAAAAACATCCTGTGTCGATAGCTTTTATTTTTATTACTCATACATAAATTTCTCAGCAAGAAAATAAAAATATAAAAAAGAAGAGATACTCACTCAGGCGAACCTTGCCATTATAAGGCTCTCCTGGCTTTTTCCCACACTACAGACTGCCGTCCCGACAGGAGCCGGAAGAACCCACGGTACATGGCGTAATTCATCATGCAGAAATAGTAAGGGATGAATAAAATTTTGAATCGGATTTTCCGGCTTTCCATCAGCCAACCCATGAGCGCGAGCAGGTAAAACACGACTTGGGCGCAGAATAGAAATTGGTATGTAAACCCACCTTCAAGAAATAGATAAAAATTGAGCAAAAACAAGATGGGCAAAGCGATAGGGGCTATGGTCCAGCGCAACACCCGGTGGGATAAATATTGAAAACTGAGCAGCCCGTACCGAAAGGGGTTGAGCAATTGCCGCAGCCGGACCACCGTTTGTAAGCCTCCTGCGGCTATCCGGATTTTTCTTTTGAGCTCTTCCCGGATACTGGCGCTTTGACTTTCCAAAGCGAATGCTCCCGGCTCGTATTCAATCTTGAAACCCTGCATGGCGATGCGCATCGTCATCACAAAATCTTCGATGAGGGTATCGTGCGGAACCGGCTGATACAGTTTTGTGCGAATCGAAAATAATTCTCCCGCAGCACCAATGGCTGTGTTCAAGCGGGCATCCCACTCTTTTAGTTTCGACTCGTACCGCCAGTAGATACCTTCTCCGGCTCCGGTAGCATCGCTGGAAGCATTGTGGGCAATTCGCTTTTCACCTGCCACAGCTCCAATCATCGGATTTTTGTAATGGCGGACTATGAGGCGGATGGCTTCCAGGTTCACATCCGTGTTGGCATCTGTAAAAATGGTAACCGGGGTTTGCACCATTGGCATGATGCGCTCTACCGCAGCTATTTTTCCTTTGCGCTCCGGATTGTGAAAAAGGCGAACAATGGCGTTATTCGTATCTTGGAATTCTTCGATAAGTGCGGGGGTGGCGTCTGTTGAACCATCCGTCACGAACCAAAATTGAATCTTATCCGATGGATAATCAAAAGCGAGACAATTCCTCATTTTATCCTCGATCCATTCTTCCTCGTTGTATGCTGCAACAATAAATGTAACCGCTGGCAGGTCCTCTTCCAATTGACCAACGGAATCTGATTTAGCCTTGAACAAGCTGTTTAATTTAACCAAAATAAGAAGGAGCGCCCCATATCCGAGATAGGCATAGAACACGAGAAAGAGGGCGGTCCAAAAAGTAAATGTGATCCAATGCATCGGCGGGTTTCAATGGTTTGTGACTTAATTGCATGGCATTATATCAATTATATTGCCTGACAGCTGTCATTTTGTTAAAAATGGGTTCTTCCCAACAATATCATTTCTAATTTAGTAGCATCAAACAATCCGAATTACCATGAGAATCGAAGACGAAATTAAACAACAAAATTTCTCCAATGAATTTATTAAAGCCCATATCAATGTAATATACACCGCGGCTTGGGCTGGGCTTTCAATTTCCCACATTTTAAACCCCTTCCATATTTCCCATCAACAATTCAATGTATTGCGCATTTTGAGAAGTACCTACCCAGAACCGGATACTGTAAGAGCGCTTAAAGACCGCATGATTGACCAGACTTCAAATGCCTCGAGGCTGGTGGACAGGCTGATAGAAAAAGGCTTGGTGAAAAAGTGCAATAGCACAATTGATAAGCGAATGACGAATGTTTATATCACCGCTGAGGGGATTTCCCTCATTGAAAAAGCCATGAAATTGGTGTTGGCCGATGTCCGTTCGAAATATAAAAGACTCACACGCGATGAGGCAGCAACTCTAAACCAATTACTCGATAAAGTCAGGGGTTGATTTTTTTACAGAATCTTTTGATAGTTTTCAACTAATCCAGTTTGAAGACGTTTTGGGGTAGTTGTATGTAGGTACAATGGTTTAGAAATATCACAATTTAAAAATTTTAGTTTTATGAAAAAAGTAAGTTTGTATTTGTTGCTTCTCTCGGTTTTATCCATATCTGCCATGAGTTTTACAGGACTTCCAGAAAATGGCGGTCTGACGTATAATGTGGATACTGCAGCCAGCAGTGTGGAATGGAAAGGCTACAAAGTAACGGGAGAACACGCTGGTACTATAAATGTAAAAAATGGAAATCTCCAATTCGAAAAGGGCAAATTGACGGGAGGCTCATTTGAAATGGACATGACTTCCATCACGCCAACAGGCATGTCCGGAGGAATGCAGAAAAAACTTGCCGGGCACCTCAAATCCGATGACTTTTTTGGCGCTGCCAAATACCCTGTTTCTTCTTTTGTCATCACCAAGGTGGCTACAGGAGGCAAGCCAGGTAGCTACGAAATCACCGGCAATATTACCATCAAAGAAACCACAAAAGAGATTAAATTCGATGCTGATGTGGTTGAAAAAGAGGGACAGATGATAGCCGAAGCCGCCATTCGCATTGACCGCACAGAGTTTGACGTTCGTTATGGTTCAGGTAGCTTCTTTGATAATCTTGGTGACAAGACCATTTACGATGAGTTCGACCTGAACATTAGATTGGTCGCAAACAAATAAGCAATAGTTGTAATTCATTTTCGTCATCCCGAATTTTCATTGCCTGGAAATTCGGGATTTTTTTTTTGCCAAAGTGATTCCGTGAGACTTTTAGCCATCCTGTTCTGACGTTTCTTGGGAAATTACTTCCCTGATTAGGGCCAGCCAGGTTTCAGACCGCACTTATTTGTTGGAGTCACCAGTGATTAATAATCCGATGTCCGGTATTGCTTCGCTTAAAACATTTTGGCTCAATATGATACTATATGGGCATCTCATGATTGAATTGTACCCAATAAAAAATCCCGGATAATTCGTACAGAAGTTATCCGGGATGGCAGTTAAATGTGTTCTCCGGCACTTGTTATTCTTTTAACAACTTGAGCGTTGTAAAGCCATCGTTGGCAGAGATTTTTACCAAATACAAACCTGCAGGCAGGGCTGCTCCATCGAGCCGTTCGACGTTTATGCCTGAGGAGATGTTCAGCGTCCTCTTTTCTATAACGCCTCCCCGCATGTCGAGTATTTCCATTGTCATCGATTCGGAACGGCGGGTATTTATCACCAGTTTTGCGTCTCCGGATGCCGGGTTTGGCGAGATAGATGCCGATAGGAAGTTGCCAATATCATGCACCCCTGTTGTGAGTAACACTTCGATGTCTTTGGTGATAGTTTCGGTGCCACAGTCATTCGTCACAGTAAGCGTAACGGTGTAAGTGCCAAGGGCACCGTAAGTGTGGAAAGGATTTTCTGTAAGGGCAAATACGCCATCGCCGAAATTCCAGAGATAACTACTGCCGTAGGCTGTCAGATTTTCAAAAGTCACCGTTTCGTTCACATTGGTGAAGTCGAAATCCGGGGCAGGCAGCGGGAGGACGAAAATATCAGTGGAGTAAGTACTGGAGCCTGCGATATTGCTTACATCCAGAGTGGTCGTGAAAGGTCCTTCTTCGTTGAAGGTTACCGAGATGGGGCCTTCACTGCTCGATTGACTGGGTGATGCACCGATGCCAAAGTCCCATGAGTAGGTGATTCCGGGTCCTTCCGAGGTGTTGGTGAAAGTGATGGTTTCACCCTGGCAAATCGTATCAACAGATACGGTGAACCCTGCTGTGGGGGGGGTGATTTCCATCACATTTATGTTATCCACGAAAAGAGAATTGCCATAGCCGTTGATGGCTACAAATTTTAAAATAACCGCGCTGCCAACGTAATCCACTAAACTAATCTTCTCATTTCTCCACTGGTCAGAACTGGTTGGGAAGAAAATGTTCCCAACGTCAGGTACTGTGGAAAGTTCTGAGCCGGATTTGTCGTAAATCACATCGCTGAACGTGGCCCCGCAATCAGTCGATACTTCCACCCTCATGCCGTCCTGAAACTGGCTGCTGAAACGAGCATAGGCCACGTCGAAACTCAGTTGGGGGGTGGTGGCATTGCTCAGGTCGATGGGAACTACCCACAAATCGTCTTCCTCGCTTTCAGCATTATAGAAGAAATTGTTCATAAAAATACTTACAGTCTGACTGCCGTTCGCACCTGTGACGCTAAACGTATCCCAGGTAATTGCCCCGTCTGAGTTGTTGATAAGATAGTATTGCGGGGGGAATTCGCTGCCTTCGAAATCTTCGCTGTAATCCAACGGCTCCCCAATACCCGGGTAGATGCTGAGCGAAATGTGATGAGTAACTGAGTTATTGAATGCAGCCATGTCATCGGAAATTATTGTGTATGCTTTCAGTGTGTAATCTCCATTTACAACCGCATTTATAGAGGTAGCAAATGCATAGTTTTGCGATTCGCCTGGTTGAAGTGAATTTGGAAGCACCTCTACAACCGGCGGGTCATTATTTACCTGATAGGCTACGCTCACATTGGTTTCTTCAGATAATCCGGTATTCTTTATAGTTACGGAAACTGGTATTTCCAATCCTCCGCAACCCAACTGACTTCCTTCTCCGGGAGTATCGATGCTAAGCAGACTTACGTCGTGCTCCTGGTCGCAGTTCAACAACCCGCCGTTGTAAAGCACCGCAATGGTACGCTCGCTGACGCTGCCGTCTTCTCCTAACGACTTGACGGCCAACCAGTGGTCGAGCGTGGGGTTCTGGTCAGTAGCCGGCAGATCGTAAAACGTGTCGGTGGTGGTGTCAATGGGTTCCATATATTTATCTCCCAGCGTGTACACGATGTACGATGTCGTAGCTGCGGAATCGAGTACGACGGGGTCCCAACTGAACTTTATATAATCGGGGCAAGCCTGTTCGACGGATAAGTTTTGCGGCCGCGGGGCAATGGAAAACGGGACGTCATTGGTGTCTTCATTGGCACCTCTTTTCACTTTAATCATGGCGTTGGGCGTGATTTCATCCGGCACAATCCAGTCCGACATTCTCACAGATCCATTTTCGGAAGTAATGGCCGTCCAGTTTGAACCCCCATCAACGGAATAGGAAATAACAAAAAAGGATGCATCACCTTCAGTATCCCAATGTATGCGAAGTGTATCGCCGGGTGCGAAAGACTCCCCGCCAACCGGGTGGGTAACGGTAATATCTGAAGTGCGATATTCCCAAATGACGTAATAATCGTGACTCCCAAAAGGCAATTCGGTTCCGTGAACATTCAATGTGTAATCTCCGGCTACCGGATTGTCGATA
>CAZPHZ010000102.1:0-9717 GCA_964586035.1 uncultured Saprospiraceae bacterium | reverse complement strand
CGCGGGCGTTCCCGAAAGCTCGATAGTGACGTCATTGGGGTTCTCAAGGCTTTGAAACACACTGCTTCCGGTAAAACCGGCCCGGGCCCGGACGCTAGCGTGCTCGATGAATACCTTTTTCCACTGCTCATAATCATTGACTATATGACGGACGATAACCTTCGGCATATTCTTCCTCCTTTAGATGCGGCACACCGCTAGTTCCCCTGCTATTGAATTTTCGAAACAGAAACAAATTCGCGGCAATGATCGGCAGGTAAACAGCCGATCCGACCGCCATTAAAGCAACCTGTTGTTTTTGAAGCACAAACATGCTCAACCCGCAATACATAATAATATACCCGCCCCCAGGCCAACCGCGATCCCAATACGCTTTCCCCAGACAATCCGCTGGCGCTCCTCAAAATGCGGGACGACCAATCTACCGTAAAAAGGTACCTGGTTAACGGCAGTGTGGACTACCGCTTTGGTTTTTTGCCCGAGTTGCGCGCCAACCTCAACCTCGGCTACGACAAATCCACCGGCGAAGGCACGGTAAATGTGCCGGGCAATGCTTCCTTTGCTTACGATGCCCAGACCGGCGGCGGCGAAAAGACATCGTACAACGAAACCAAGAAAAACGAACTACTGGAGTTTTACCTCAATTATGTTAAAAATTTCGGGAAGACGAAACTCGACGTGATGGGGGGCTACTCGTGGCAGCATTTTTATTTTGAAAACAGCTTCAATTCCAACAACCTCGCCGGTACCGACGAGGTGAAAGGCGATGGGGCCGGCGAGTTGTACCTTTTGTCGCTGTTCGGAAGGTTGAACTATACGCTGTACGACCGCTACCTGCTCACCTTCACACTGCGGCGCGATGGCACTTCCCGGTTTTCGCCCGATTCCCGCTGGGGGTTGTTTCCGGCGGCGGCCTTTGCCGTGAAAGTGGTGGAAAACGGTTCCGGGCCATTGACCAGCCTGAAATTAAGGCTGGGTTACGGCGTTACCGGGCAGCAGGATGTGGGCAGTTATTACGTGTACCTGCCTAAATACGTGCAGAGTTTCGACAATGCCCGCTACCAGTTCGGCAATGAGTTTGTAAACACCCTCCGGCCGGAAGGCTACGATGAAAACATCAAATGGGAGGAAACGACCACCTACAATTTCGGCCTTGATTACGGCCTTTTCGGCGAGCGCATTTATGGCTCGTTGGAATATTATATCAGGAAAACCAAAGACCTGCTGAACTTCATTCCCGTGCCGGCGGGCACCAACCTCACCAATTTCATCAACACCAATGTCGGTGACCTGGAGAACAAAGGGGTAGAATTTTCCATCAACGCCACACCTGTGAAAAATGAGGTTATAACCTGGGATTTCGGATTCAATATTACCTATAACCAAAACGAAATCACGAAGCTCACGGCAGTGCCCGACTCCACCTATCAGGGGGTACTCACGGGAGGTATCTCCGGTGCTGTGGGAAATACCATTCAGATTCACAGCGTAGGCTATCCCGCCAATTCCTATTATGTATTCGAGCAGGTGTACGATGCCAACGGTGCTCCCATCGAGGGCTTGTATGTGGACCGCAACGGCGATGGTGCCGTCGATTCCAAAGACCTCTACCGTTTAGAGAAACCGGCACCTGACTATTTCCTCGGGTTTACATCGAACCTGACGTATGGCAACTTCGACTTTTCATTTGCCGGCCGGGCCAACATCGGCAATTTTGTGTACAACAACGTCCAATCGAACGGAGCCAATTTCGACAACCTTTTCCATCCCACGCTCTATCTGGGCAATGTGAACCGGATTGCTACGCAACTCAACTTCGAGCATCCGCAGTATTTCAGCGATCATTTTATTCAAAATGGATCTTTCCTGAGGCTCGACCATATTACCCTGGGGTACGATTTCGGCGCCATGATAGACAATGTGGACTTGCTGAAAGTGTTTGCCACCGTGCAAAACCCGATACTCATCACCGAGTACAACGGACTGGATCCGGAAATTGCCAACGGCATCGACAACAACGTCTATCCGCGCTCCCGCACCATTCTGTTCGGCGTGAGTGCCCGTTTTTGATTAACATTTAAAACTATTGTGATGAAAATATTTTCATTTTTAAATATCAGTTTGCTGGCGGGAACAATGCTGGTTGTCTCTTCCTGCTTTAAAGACCTTGATACGGTGCCGCTCGACAAAGACGAGATTACCTCCGCCGTCGTGTATGACGACCCCGCATCGTACCGAAAGGTGCTCGCCAAGCTGTATGCCGGACTTTCAGTGACTGGCCAGCAAGGTCCGCATGGGCAGCCGGATATCAGTGGTATCGATGAAGGCTTCGGCCAGTATTTGCGAGGGTACTGGTACCATCAGGAACTGCCCACCGATGAGGCTGTCATCGGTTGGAACGACCGCACCATCAAGGATTTCCACGAACAGGACTGGGATGCCCAGGACGTGTTCATCGCCGCTTTTTACAGCCGCGTGTTTTATCAAATCAGCCTTTGCAATGAGTTTCTGCGGGAAACTACCGATGCGAAACTCGACAGCCGCAATGCAGACGCCGCCCTGCGCGCCGAGGTGAAAACTTACCGTGCCGAAGCTCGCTTTTTGCGGGCACTCAGCTATTGGCATGCGCTGGACGTATTCCGCAATGTGCCGTTTGTGACGGAGCAAGATGCCGTAGGCTCTTTCTTCCCCGGGCAGATTTCGGCGCCTGAACTTTTCAACTTCATCGAAGTGGAGGCGAGAGAAGCTGCTCTCGACATGGCCGGTCCCCGGCAAAATGAGTATGGCCGGGCGGACAAAGCTGCAGCATGGATGTTGCTCGCCAAACTCTATCTCAACGCAGAGGTGTACATCGGACAGGAAAAATACACCGAGTGCCTGGAATACGTGAACAACATCATCAACGCAGGGTATAGCCTGAACCCGGAATTTTCCCACCTTTTCATGGCCGATAACGACCAGGCCAACGACGAGGTAATTTTTCCGGTGACCTACGACGGCATTAACACCCGCACCTGGGGCGGCACCGCCTTTATCATTCATGCTGCCGTGGGTGGCAGCATGGACCCCGCAGCTTTCGGCATCGATGGCGGTTGGGGCGGCACCCGTACTACCAGTGCCATCGTGGCGAAATTCCCGGCCATCGGCGGTGGCAATGTGCTCGTGGAACCCAACGAAGGCAACACGGGCACTTACCCGGCACTCCAGGTGCCCGGTTCTTACCAGGGATGGGATGTTGCCAATACCGAAACAGTGGTGGCCTCACCCAACAGCGATGGCAATTACGAAGGCTATTTCTGGTTCGATGCAGGAACGGAATTCAAATTTACCGATGGCCCCGCATGGGACGTGAACTATGGCGATACCGGAGCCGATGGCACACTCGAAGCCGAAGGCGACAACATCGTCATTGCGGAAGCAGGCTATTACAAAATCAATGTGGATCTGAATACCCTTACCTACGCGATGCAACAGACAGATTGGGGCATCATCGGCTCTGCCACAGCCGGCGGTTGGGATTCCGACCAAAACATGACCTACGATACCGTTGAAGGTGCCTGGACCATCACTGCCGCCCTCGTGGCCGGTGAATTGAAGTTCCGGGCAAACGACGACTGGGCCATCAACCTGGGCGACGAGGGTGCCGATGGCATCCTTACGCAGGAAGGCGCCAACATTTCCATCCCCAATGACGGTACCTATCTCGTCAAACTTTACATTGACAAACCCGACTATACCTACTCTATTTCCCTGCCGAGTTTCGACAAGCGGGCTATGTTTTACACCGACGGCCAGTCACTCGACATTGTGGACATTTCCCAGTTTCCCGAAGGATATGCCGTGTCGAAATTTACCAATAAAACTTCCACGGGCGCCAATGGCTCCGACCTCACATTCACGGATACGGATTTCCCCATGTTCCGACTGGCCGATGCCTACCTGATGTACGCGGAAGCTGTGCTCCGGGGTGGCTCCGGCGGCGATATGGGTACTGCACTCAATTACGTCAACCTCGTGCGGGAGCGCGCTTACGGCGGCTCCTCCGGCGACATCACGCAGGGCGAACTGACCCTCGATTTCATCCTCGACGAAAGGGCGCGGGAACTCATGTGGGAGGCTCAGCGCCGCACCGACCTGGTTCGTTTCGGCAAGTTCAGCCAGTCGGGCTATGTCTGGCCCTGGAAAGGGGGTGTGCCGGAAGGCCAATCCGTGGAAAGTTTCCGCGACATCTTCCCGATTCCGTCAACAGATTTGGGCGCCAACCCGAATCTGCAGCAAAACCCGGGCTATTAATCCGGCCGTTGGTGTATTGTTGTTTTGGGATATTTCAAATTACCCTGAATCCAATACGCCTCTGAGCCGATATGCTAACCAGCTAAAATGATTGACATGAAAAATATTTTTAAATACCTCTTGGGGCTGGCGGTGATTGCCGGAATGTTTTCCTGCAAAAACGACCTCGTCGGACCCACCCTCACACTCAACAGCCCTCCCGCCATTACCAATCCTGCTACGGGTACCTCTTATGTGCTGGCCCCCGGCCAGCAGGATGCCGTTTTTGAAACCTTCACCTGGACCGCCGCTGATTTCAGCATCAAAAACCTGCCCGCAGTCACTTATAAACTGCAAATGGCGTTGCAGGGCACCGGCTTCGACTCGCCGGCACAGTTGATGAAAGGCAATGGCTTGAGTTTTGAAATGACGGTGGGGGAGATGAACAATAGTCTTCTCCTCATGGGGCTGAATCCCGGCGAACCCGCCAGCCTCGAACTTCGCATCGTGGCTAATATCGAAGACAAACTCGACGACATAATTTCCAATGTGGTCAGCATCTCGGTGACGCCCTATTCCACCGAGGTGAATGTAAAACCCATTTATCTGCTCGGCTCGGCTACCCTTGCCGGTTGGGATAATATGGCGGCTTTGGAGATGAACTATGTGGATGGCGGTCAGTTTGAAATCGTCACCACGCTCACGCCCGGTGCCGGACAAGAGCTTAAATTCCTCTCTGTTCTCGGTCAATGGGCACCACAATGGGGCACCGATGCCAGCGGTACGGCCGATAGCGGACCGCTCGTGTATCGCCCGGATGAGGCTACACCCGACCCACCGGCCATCCCCGCACCCGACAGTGCCAGTCAATTCAAAATCATTGCCGATACAGCTTTGCTCACCTATCAGGTGTTCGAATACGGAGATATCTGGCTGCTCGGCGGCGCCACCACCGTGGGCTGGGACAATACCCTCGCCATGCCGATGGAGAAAGTGGACGAAGGACGATACACCATCACCACCACACTCGACCCTGCCGGAGAGTTCTGGAAAATAATTGACGAGCGTGGCGCATGGGCACCTCAATGGGGCACCGATGCCAGTGGCACCGCCGACAGTGGCCCCCTCGTGTACCGCCCGGATGAAGCTACCCCAGACCCGGTGGCCATTCCCGCACCTGCCGACCTGGGCTTGTACAAAATCGACGTGGATATTGTGGGGCTGACTTATACGGTTACGCCGCAGTAGGGTGGTAATTCAATAACTTGATTTCATGCATGAATAATGACAAGAGCCTCCCGGTGATGGAAGGCTCTTGTCTGTTTGCCGCATATTATTCCGTTCTGGCAGCTAATTTTCGATGTAAAATGCAAGGAGGTGACAGCGCGTGTGGAAAAATTTAGAGGAATAGACTAATATTGGCCGTTTTTTTGAAATGCCGGTTGGTCTACATAGGCAAACAAATGGGTTGAATATTTTGAATAGGGAATAATGAAAAAAGCAATCAGTAAGAAATTGAATGAACTGGAGGCGACGGCCATTTGCGGCAACGATATCAGTTCATCCTGTCTTTATGTCTCAGCTCTTTCTATCATTTATGCGGGGAAATATGCCTGGGTGGCGTTGCTGATGGTTGCAGCTGTATTGTTTTTGTTTCGCAGAATTTACGCCGAAGTTGTCGGAGCATTGCCTCTAAACGGTGGGGCCTACAATGCTTTGCTCAACACCACAAGCAAGTCCACAGCTTCATTGGCGGCCACGCTTACCCTCCTTTCCTACATGGCCACGGCAGTCATTTCGGCGAGTGAGGCAATGCATTATGTTCACAGCATTTTTCATGGATTACCTTTTATACCGGCCACCATTATTCTGCTGGCCATTTTCATGGCACTTACTATTATTGGCATTGGCGAGTCCTCAAAAGTGGCCATTGGAATATTTGTCACCCATTTGTTTTCACTCGTTTTGCTTTCAGCTACATGCGCCATTTTTATCATAAATAACGGCTGGGGAGTCCTAACGTCAAATTACGCCATACCCTCTGAACACGGGATGCTCATGGCCCTGTTTTTTGGGTTCTCGGCGGCCATGCTCGGTATATCGGGATTCGAGAGCTCTGCCAACTTCGTCGAAGAGCAGGAGCGAGGCGTTTTTACCAAAACCCTGCGTAATATGTGGATGGTGGTGAGCATCTTTAATCCGCTCATGGCGTTTCTCGCACTCGCAATCGTCACCACACCGGAAATTCAGTCCAATCAGGAAGCCTTGCTTGGTTTTATGGGAGGAAAAGCTGGGGGCCCATGGCTCTCCACATTGGTTTCCGTCGATGCGGCCCTGGTATTGAGTGGTGCGGTATTGACTGCCTTTGTCGGGGTCGGCGGGTTGTTGGAGCGGATGACATTGGACCGGATTATGCCCAACTTCTTGCTCAAGAGAAATAAAAGGGGCAGTACTTATCGCATTCAGATTATGTTCTTCGTGCTCTGCGTGTCCATCCTTATTATCACAAATGGGCAACTGGGTGCTTTGGCAGGGGTGTACAACATTTCATTTCTGGCGGTGATGATATTATTTGGGGTTGGGAATATCATGCTGAAATTAAAACGGGCAAAACTTCCCCGTCCGGAAAGAGCCTCTCCGGTCGGACTGTCATTGGCCATAGTAGCAGTCGGCATTGCCATTGCAGGCAATGTCATTATGAATCCTGCCTATTTCGGGGTATTCCTTGAGTATTTCATTCCAGCTGCAATATTCATAGGAATTATGCTCAATCGAACCCGTTTGTTGTGGGTATTACTGGAAGTAATCAAATATTTTTTCGAGCCCATTCAGCGGTTTGTGAAAAACGCCAATCAAAATATTTTGCAATTGATAGACGAAATCAACTCGCAGGAATTCGTCTTTTTTACCAATGATAACGATGTGGCCACTTTGAATAAGGTAATGCTCTATATCACTAAGAATGAGCACACTAAGAAATTGAAAATCGTCTCGTTCCTCGAAGAGGGCAAGATGGTACCTGTTGGGTTAAAAAGTGATATCGATGTACTTGACAGGGAATACCCCAGTATAAAAATCGAATTCATTGAAACGGTTGGAAAATTCGGACCGGAGGCCATTCGCAAGCTCTCTGAGAAATGGAAAATACCCATCAATTTCATGTTTATTGGATCTCCCGGCGACCACTTCCCTTACCGCATCGAAGATTTAGGCGGTGTGCGGCTGATTATTTGATGCTATTGTTCAATCAACTCTGGAAAGGCAAAGACTGCACAAATGGCGTTGACTGCCAAACAAGGTAAGTTCATTTCAGCACGTCGAACAACTTCGAATATTTTAAGATAAAACTCCGGTATTGCACGCCATCCGTACCGCGCAAATCATTGAACACGAGGAAAAGCCCCGTATTGGCCTGTTGCAGCCATCCGAAGCGGATGTTGGACGACCAGCTGGCTGTGACGCTGTTGTACTGAATCAAGGCCTGCGTGTAAAGGCGCGGCGTAAAAGAATAAGATAACCTGCCCAGCAGGATGTTGGTGTTGAAGTCGCCGCCGGGCAGACTTATATCGTTGCGGATGAGGCTGAACGATGAGTTGAACTTGTCGCCGGAGCGAAAGCCGAGAGTCACCGTATTGGCGTAGCGCCTGCCACCGAAAAACCCTCCGAGCACATGCCGCGTACTGATGTACACCGGCTTATTCTTGTTGGTAAAAAATACCAGCATAGCTTCACTGTGGTTATAAGTTCCTTTAGGCACGATGACGCCTTCGGATATTTCGAAATCTTCGAAAACGCCTTCGGTGGTGAAGTTGATGCCGGTGTGCACTTCCGTGCCGCTTTCGAATTGCCAGTGGTTGTCGATGTGCCAAAATCCGGTTTCCTGCCTGCCGTCGAAGCGCCAATAGCCGCGATAGGAGGTGTGAGGCCGGATTTCCAAAAGGCCGAATTTCCCATCCATGCGGATGCGCTTGAACACCAGGCCTTCGGCTTTTCGGAAAGCCGTTCTCTGCAGGAATCCCACCTCGGGGTTGAACCCTTCGCCCACTTCCGACCAGGCGGCATACAGGTTCCAGCCCGCCCATTCGTATTGGCTTTTAAACTTAAAAGCAAAATCATTTTCTCCGATTCCGGGCGTGGAGGTTTTGGCCACAAAACCCGTGAGTTGCGCCTTTTTGCCGAGGCCCAGCTTGCCGTCGAGGGCGAAGCTGCGGTTGAAATCGTCACCCTGTTCGCCCATGCCCTGCCGGTTGACGAAGAGACCGCCGATGGCCGAGCGCCCGGCGAATTCATGGTTTACCCTCGCCACGGTGAAATTATTCTTTTCAATGTTGGCTTCACGCACGTCGTCGGTGAACATGGAGAGCAGCCCCACGTTGGTGGTGTTAATTTTGCCGGAGAGCCTCGCACCTCCGATGATGGGCACCAAATCCCCGTCTTCGCCGATGCCGATGCGGCGGCTGAAAAAGAGATCCACTTCGCCGGGGCTGCCCACGCTGAACAGGCCGGCATTTTCGAGGAAGAAAGGCCTTTTTTCCGGGAAAAAGAGGTTGAACCTGTCGAGGTTGATTTGCTGCTCGTCCACTTCCACCTGGGCGAAATCAGTGTTGTAGGTCAGGTCGAGGGTCAGGCCGGGTGTCACGCTGTATTTTACGTCACCACCGGCTTCGGGCTTGAATTCCGTACTGGAAGGGTTGGCCGTGTAATCTTTCGATAGTTGTCCCAAAACATAAGGGATGACTTTCAGGTTGCCGGGGGTTTTCAGGTCGAGGCCGGTGAGGGTGCCGGCTAAGGACAACCGTTTCAGGTCGAACTGGATGGGCAGTGGGGCCCAATAATCGAATTCATAGTTTTTCTGAATGTTGCGGCGAGCGTTGAACCCCCATGTTTGGTTTTGCCCCGACTTGAAGCGGAGGGTGCGCAGGGGGATGGCGAATTCGGCGCTCCAGCCGTAATCACCGGTTTGTGTTTTTACCGTCCACGAGGCGTCCCAGTTGAGGTTGAAGCCGCCGATGGTGCCGCCCTGCTGCCGCACGCGCCCGAAATTGCCCTGCCCCTCGTTGTCCACTTGTGCGTCGTATTCCATGCCGGCGGGGTTGGTGCCGAAGACGAAGCCGTTTTGCCCGTCGTGATAAGTGTCGAGGATGAACTGGAAGGCATCCGTATTCTTCAGGTCTGCGTCGCGGCGGGCATCCGAAACCACTAATTTCTCCGGTTCGGAATCGTAACAAACTACGCCGAGGTACAGCGTGGTGGCGGTGAAGCCGATGCGAATGTCCGTCTTTTCGGTGGCGGGTTGTCCGGCATTGGGCTGGCTTTGTTTTAAGTCTCCAAAAGGTGCGATGTCCTGCCACACCGGGTCGCCGGTTACTTCGCCGTCTATCACGGGGCCCTGGGGCAGGAGGGAGGCGGTGGCAACCGGCCGGCTGGTGCTATAAGAGGGTTGCA
>CAZPHZ010000101.1:0-9773 GCA_964586035.1 uncultured Saprospiraceae bacterium | reverse complement strand
AAATACAAGGCTGAAAGAAAAGAGAAGGAAGCTGAAATGTTCAAGTTGGAAGCCATAGGGCTTCAGTTGAAAGCACTTCGGGCTCAAATGAACCCTCACTTTGTTTTCAACGCGTTAAATTCCATTCAGAATTACATAACCAGTAATGATAGTACATCCGCATCCAAATATCTGGCTCAATTTGCTCATTTGATGCGCCAAAGCCTGGAGTTTTCGGATCTAGAGGTAATAACTCTCGAAAAGGAAATTGAATTCTTGAAGAATTATCTGGAAATCAATGAGAAGTTGCGCTTCGAAGGGAAGCTATCCTACCGCGTGGAAGTGGACGAAGAAATTGAAGAGGACATCTATGGAGTGCCGACGATGATAATCCAACCCTATGTGGAGAATGCTATTGAACATGGTATTCGTTCCAGGGAAAATGGGCTGGTTGTCGTGTCGTTTACTCTGAAAGACGAGGATACAATTCGCTGTACTATTGAGGATAACGGTATAGGCAGAGCTCGGGCGAAAGCCCTGCAGGAAAGCGACCCGAATTACAAAAACCACAAATCTCTCGGCACAAAGATTACCCAGGACCGTCTCAACATACTTTTTAATTCAAGAGATATGGAAGAAGACTCAGTTCAAATGGAAGACTTGAATGACAAGGAAACAGGCGAGGCACTTGGAACTCGCGTTACAGTACTTATTCCCATTATTGAAATTCAGGTTCGGCGGGAGATGTCCTAACAGGCAATCTCAAAATAGCAGATTATTAAAGGGCTGACTAACAAAAAGGATTCGTTTGGTAATATGTTAATTTGAGATTAAACAAATACAATTTAGTAGTTTTCTCATAGTATGTATGTTTAATCGCACGCACTTTTACCGTCTCACCGGCATTCAAAAACTTTCCCCAATTTTGGGTTTGCGTAGTTTTCCAATTCAAGTTTAGTGCTTTGCCTCTATACCAACCTCATGGTAGTCAGCCCACAGAATGGCAAATTTATCATACAAATTCCATTTATCTGAAATTTCTTACCGTTTTCTAAAGTAAATATACCGTTTTCTTGAGAAACCCGCCATTTCCTAAAAGTAGATTTTCCTCTAATAAAACCAACATTATTTTTGCAATAGTTTTCTCATAGTATGTTTAATTCTCCTACACCTTTATTCCCTTCCAGGGGTGTAGGTTTTTTTTTGGCCATTGTGGAACCGCTTACTTTTGAATATCCAGAAGGCCGGCGTTCTCACCTAAATCGCATCTCTGCTCTTTGTTTCAACTCATGTCTGGTAATAGTTAATCGGGTCTGTTATTTCCATCCTGATGCGTCTGTACCGCTTTCTAAACTAAAATGACCGCTTCTTGTGAAAGGCTGCCGTTGCATAAAACGGCCTTTTCAAACCTGGCTGAATACGCCAAATTTGCAACGTGTAGTTTTCTCATAGTATGTTTAGTGCTCCTGCATCAACCTTAGCCTCCCGATGTAGGAGTATTTTTTTTGCCCCTTACCCTGGGAATGTACGATGGCTTAGGAAGTCAGGCAGTTAAAATTATCAAATAGAAAGCCTTACTTCCTTTTCGTCAGGATTTCAATTCTTTGCTGTATTTGGTTCCCCGCATTGTCCATCATGGTGAGGATATGTATTCCGGAGGGTGGATTCAATTCCATACTGTGGAAATTCTTGGTCGCACCAATATACTGCTGGTCCAGATGCCAATAAATCGTAGCATCAGGCAACCGGTGAGCAATTTTTATAACGACTTTTCCTGGCTGCCCGTTGAGGTCTGTTGGCACGTAGATTTTCGTGGGGTGTTTTGGGTAAACAATCTGCATTGGTGAACCTGTTGCAGAAATGTCGATGGGACAATTTGGTGACATTGGTGGCAGAGGCTTGTATTTCGGATTCTTCGTTTTAAAATACAACTCTTCTAACGGCGGAAGGACAAACCACGAAACTTCTTTCATTTCAGAGGTTTCTGCGCATTTGCTGTTTACGCGGTAGGTTCCGGTTTTATCCAAATGTATGATTTGATGGTAGGGACATGGCATTGATGTTAAGCTGTTCGCTGGGGCCCATACAGTATCTTTTTCGCAAATGTCCAAGGCTAAGTATCCGCTTTGTTTGCAAACAATGACTTTTCGTTCCGCGTCAAAAGGTTCCTCAAACCAGTTTGATGCTGGCAGTAGGTCGAAAATACCAAAAAGCAACGGTGCGGCTGCATAGACTCCAATGAGCCCGGGCCTGCCTTCGCCGTCGGCATTTCCTGCCCACACACCAACAGTGTAACGAGCTGAAGTCCCAATGGCCCATGCATCCCTAAAGCCAAAACTGGTTCCCGTTTTCCAAGCTATCTGTTTGCTGGAATTAAATCTTTTCCAATTCCCGCGAGTATTCGGTCTTTCCAGCTTGCTCATTGCTTTGAAAGTAAACCAAATTGCATCGCATGTCAGGTTATTCGAACTTTTTTTTAACACAGGTTTTGGGTTGTTAGATTCACGCGATCCATTCTCGTATGTAGGAGGCCTGAAGTCATTCGCATCATAAAGGCCGTTGTAGGGATAGAAGTGGTTAAGTGTGCGAGCCATCGAAGCATAAATCCCTGTAATGTCCCACAGAGTGCACTCCGCTCCACCGAGAACAAGTGGGAGACCGTAATAACTGGCAGGTTTGTCAAGGGTGCTCAATCCCAGTATTGTCAATTTGTGATGAAACTTTTCGAGGCCGTACATTTGGAGCATTCTCACAAACGGAACATTTAAGGACCTCGAAACCGCTCTACTGGCTGGAACCACACCATCGTAAGTTTCCAAATAATTCTTCGGTCTGTACCCACTGAGTTGTGTGGGAACGTCTGAAATGAGGCTGTTGGGGAGCAGCGTTCCATCACCCAACAAAGAGGCATATAGAATTGGTTTCAAAATGCTGCCTGTGCTGCGCGGCGATTTCACCATATCTACATCCTGGCTGTGGAGCTCCCCGGCATCAGGAGCGTTTCCAACATAGGCCACCACCTCCCCTGATTCCACTTCTATCACCACTGCGGATACATTATTTATATCGTTTGCCTTCAAAGACTTATTGTGGAGCGCAACCAACGTGTTTATTCGTTCTTGTAAAATGGGGTCGATGGTCGTTTGAATCCGGGTGAGTTTTCCGTCTTTTCCTTGAAAATGCTCAGTATATGCCCTGTTCAAAAGATGGGGTGCAAGCCGCGGGAGAGGAAGAGGCTTTGCGGGCAGAGGCTCCTCAAGGGCCATGCGGTATGAGAATTTATCGATCACCCCTTTTTCATGAAGCCGGAGCAAAAGCCTGTTTCTCTTCTTTTGCAGACTGGCTCTGTTGCGGCCGGGGTGAATCAGGCCCGGGCTATTGGGGAGCACCGCAAGGGTCGCCGCTTCGCTCCATGATAATAATTCCTGGCCTTTGCCGTAGTATCTCCACGATGCAGCATCGAGGCCAACGACGTTGCCGCCAAATGGAGCATTGGAGGCATACAGAGCAAGTATTTTGTTTTTTGAGTACCGCAGTTCCAGCCTCGTGGCCAATACCAATTCTATCATTTTCTCCAAAACAGTGCGCCGCCTCCCTTTACGCGCAAGCCTGATCACCTGTTGCGAAATTGTGCTACCCCCGCTTACTACTTTCCCCTGAGCTATATTTTGGAAAAAGGCCCTGCCGATGGCAAGGGGGTCAAATCCGGGATGGTAATAAAAGCGTTTGTCTTCAAATTCGACGATAGCAGTTTTGAACTTTGAACTTAAAGTGTCGTTCTGAGGAAAGCGCCATTGGCCATCGCCGGCGATTCGTGCACCGAGCAGACTGCCATCTTTTGCAAGCAATACCATACATGCCGGGTCTTTAAAGAGCTGATCAGGCAGGCAAAACCAATATAGGACGAACAGACCCGAAAGGAAAATGATCGTTATCCTGAGATGCCTTTTAAACAAGAAGTTGAAGCTCTTTTTTAGCGTTTTCATGATTGCCCGTGGTAGAAAAGCGAAGTTCCGAAAAATAGAAATGGTTTTGCCCCATTCAAGGCAAAACCATTTCTCTAGCATCCAGTTGCTGATGTGAAGTAATAACTTCCTCAGTATTCGTCTTCGTTGAAAAGGAAGTCGTCCTTTCGGGGATAGTCGGGCCAAATGTCCTCGATACCTTCGTACATTTCACCTTCGTCCTCCATGTCTTGCAAGTTTTCAATAACTTCCATCGGGGCGCCGGAGCGGATGGCATAGTCAATTAGCTCGTCTTTAGTTGCGGGCCAAGGTGCGTCCTCCAAATGAGACGCAAGTTCTAGCGTCCAATACATATCTACCAGGTTTAGTTTTATTTAAAATCAGGAGCTCGAAGGCTAAAAACAAATCAAATAAGCTATTAGAAATAGAATTGTTCAATCCGGCACCCAGATTCTCAATTTAGCCGCAAATGTATAAAACGGAAGCATTAAGCGCAAGGTATATTTTGCCAGCGCTGCCATTTAGAGATTATCAATCGAAACTCGTTGATTTTCAGCGGATAATAATTTTCAGGAAAAGAAAAAATTGTGCCTGAACTGATGGTGAGGCTGTTAAATGTGGTTTTGTGGCAGGCTATCAGAGGTAAATTATCTCTCCTTTGTTTACGAATTTCCCTTTTTCGGAACGGACAATTGCTTCGCCTTCCCGGTTCTCCAATGCTAATGAGCCAAAATTGCTAATCTTTCCGCCGTTTCTGATTCCTGCATAGATGGTCCTTTGAATGGTCAACTCGCCTTCGATGATAATTTCCCCGTTGTTAATCATGCCGACGCCTTTCTTATCCAGTCCATCTATGCACATTTTTCCATTACTAAGAATGCGCAGGGAGCATCCCTCCTCTACAATGAGTTGGCTAACGTCGGTAATGAATTCATCTACGACGGGATGAAAAGAAGGATTAGAGTGAACAGGAGAAATGATGGCTTGGTCATACCAGCCCGGTACACCCCGATTGTACCAATTATACGGGTTGTTCCAGTTGCATTCGTCACCGGAGGCTCCGCCACGCCAGTAATATTTTGCACTGATATGCCGGATAGAACGTCCACCTTCACCAAAGATGGATGCAACCAACTTCGAGTGTATGCTCATGTTTCTGATGCCGGGGGTATTGTTAATCAAATCATTATGGGAGATGAGTGCGCCCACTGTTTTGCAAAATTTAAGCCAGTAATTGATGTTGTCTGACATTGGATACATGATACAGGGCCATAAACATACAGTATTTTTTTTAGCAAAACGAATAAAATAGATTTTGAAAATTTGCGATTTATAATTGACAGTTCCTTAGTAATGTATCATTCTGAAATACGAACTGAAAATAGGCACGAACCCAACTAAAAAATGGGGCATGTTTTGAATTCAGGAGGAGGTAGTACCTTCCAAATGATATAACGAACAAATATCTCAGGCCCACCGCGTTTTAGCGAGGCTGTTCTGAATTTCGAATAGTTTATGTCGAAACTCAGACCCGCTTCAAAATTGCCTGCTAAAATGGCGGCTGAGGGAATGAATGCATCCCCTATTCGGATACCGAGGCCTGCTTCTACAGCTAGTTTCCGATTTTTTTGCTGTCGCAAATAGTAACGAATTGCCGTACCAAAAACCAATTCCTTGTATTCGGCCTGCCGGCCAAAAAGGGCGCTGAATTTTATATCGGTTTTTTCCGAAGTTTGAATGTTTCCCAAAACATAGGCATTTCCTTTCCTGGGAAGGGTGACATCAGGTTGCTCGAAAAAGCTGAATGAAGGCTCGTTAATATGGAACAGGCCGAACCCGGCATCCAGATTTGTGCGGCTGTCCATCGGCTGAAAATGCAGATTTATTCCGGAAGAAATGCTGGCAAGGCTTCCGCTTGAATGATTGAAAATCTCGCCCGAAGGCAGGGTGGGGTCGACTTGGTCACCATTGTACTGGTCCTCCCAAAGTACTTTTTCAGTGCTGGCCGATTTATTGCCCCACATGGCCTGTAAGCCTCCCGACAGGTAGATGTTTTCCCCCACCTGCCGGACGTAGGCCAGGTTGAAGCCAAGTTCTGCGAGGCTTAAATTGGCATCGCCGGCAACGTCATTATTGAATACAAAACCGTACCCGAGGTAGGCCGTTTTTCCGAGCAATTTATGTTGAAATTTGGAATCGAAAGCTGCGGAAAAAGTTTCATAGGGCACGGGAACCGAGCTCCATTGGCTGCGGTAGTTTCCGGTGAATCTCAAATGGCCGTTGAACAGCCCGGTCAGTGCGGGGCTGAGGTTGGCAGGCGTTTGGTTGAATTGGGAAAAATGAATATCCTGTGCCCAAAGATTGACAGGAATAACCGCACAAAATAGAAACACCAATATATTTACAGTGCAAACGCGCTTTGCCATTTTAAATTTATTGAGGTGAAACAACTGCCCAAATTACTCATCGGGCGGCATCCCGCCAAATGAACAAAACTTTATGTCTAAAATTGGCCAATCAAAAATAATGACGAATCAATCTCTGAAAATAGGTATCACCGGTGGTATAGGGTCTGGCAAAACAACGGTATGTAAGATTTTCGAGACGCTCGCTGTGCCGGTATATTATGCCGATGAACGGGCCAAATTCCTCATGAACAATGATGAACTCCTGAAAGCAAAAATCAAGTCACTTTTTGGTGACAAAGCCTACGCGCCTGATGCACAATTGAACAGGGCCTATATGGCCGGTATCGTTTTTAATGACAAAAAAAAACTCCAAGAATTGAATGAACTGGTACATCCTGCCGTTGCCAAAGATTACTTTCAATGGATTTCCAATCACATCGATGTGCCGTACACGCTCAAAGAAGCAGCCCTCCTTTTTGAAAGTGGGAGGGCAGATGTACTCGATAAAATAATAATGGTTTATGCTCCGCTGCCACTGCGAATCAGACGGGTGATGGGGCGAGATGGAGTTAGCAAGGAATCGGTTCTGAGCCGCGTGGAAAAACAAATGGACGACGAATTGAAACGCAAATTGGCCGATTTTGAAATCCGCAACGATGGCTGCCAGTTACTCATTCCACAGGTATTGAGCGTGCACCGCCATATTCTTCAAAGTGGCACGGTTTGAATCGGCGATGATTGTAACTATTGAGAAATTTGGTGCCTAACGTATGGCAAATATTTTTAAATGGTATAGTTTTTGACCAGCGTAATCCAAACAAACGCATCGGCAAATCTAATCTGTCAAGTCAGGCAGGATAAAAAAAACTCAAAGAAAAGAAGACTCGTCTCGAATCTCTAAGTTGATTCATCAGCAAAGATTACAACAAATTATTGCTTCCGTTTTCCCCTTTTATTTCCGCTAGTTCGAAATGACTTTTGGCGAATTGCAAGACGTTGTTACGTCCCGCCATATTCTAAATTCTATGTACTGAAAAAAATAACTATGAGACTGATACACCAGCCAGTGAGGTGCCGGAACAAGGCATCCTTTAACTCAAAATTTTCCCAAATTAACATTGCGGTATTGGGCAGAATCACGTTGCTTCTCATTCTACTATCTGGATGGAGTTTTTCTGCACTTGGAGATACGAACCCCGGGGGGCCTAATACTCTGGTAGATAGAAACGGAAAATCTTATTCCATTTGCCTTGTTTGCGATAACGTAATCAATGGCGGATGGGTAGATGGAGATGAATTCGGATGCCCCAATCCTGAGTGGGACCCCGGTTTGATAACCAATGTCTCGCTCCCAACCGGGGGCACTGGAAATCTGGAATTTGTCTGGATTTATACCATCGATGACCCGAATCTTCCACTGGCCCAATGGACACCAATTCCCAATACAAACAGTCCGGAATACGACCCGGCACCCATATCCGTTACTACCTATTTCAGACGGTGTGCCCGTCGTGCGGGCTGCACCGACTACGTTGGCGAGAGCAACATCGTGATGAAAGAAGCCATCTGTTGTGATAATCTCACCAGCGGGGGTGAAATTGGGTTCAGTCAATCAAATTGTACGGCGCCTTTCAATCCCGCTTTATTAGAAAATGTAGCTCTGCCAACGGGCGGTAGCGGAACACTAGAATACCAATGGGTAGCCAGTGTTACAGGTACTCCCTATACGCCCTCAAACCCCGACTGGATTGATATTCCAGGGGCCGATTCTATGGTGTACGACCCCGACTCAGTCATGGTCGATACTTGGTTTATTCGTTTGTCGAGGAGGCACGGTTGCCTCGACTATCTGGGCGTTTCTAATATGGTGTTGATTTCCATCCAGAGTACCGTTTTTATCGACAGTCTGAATAGCCTGTCACCCACCTGCCTGAATGCCTCAGATGGGAGCATACACGTAACTTTTAACGGGGGTGATGCACCTTACCAATTTGACTGGAATCCCAATGTGGGCAATGTTCAAAATCCTGTGAATATTAGTGCGGGGAATTATTACGTCACGATTACCGATGTAAATGGATGTTCTGCCGCTGACTCCATTTCGGTAGCACCGGGGCAAGCGATTGGATTAACTCTTGAGTCAGTTAACGAATCATGTCTTGGAGCAAATAATGGCACCGCTACGGTTGCGGGTATAAGCGGCGGACAACAGCCCTATTCCTATTTGTGGAATGACCCATTCGGGCAAACCTCTTCCAGCATTTCGAGTTTGGCCCCAGGCCAATATTTTGTCACCGTCACGGACAGCAATGGATGTGAAGGAACCGGCAATATTCAAGTTGATGCTGGTGCGAGTCTGCAAATATCCACCACCTCCACACCGGTACTTTGTTTTAACGGATCTGGCGGAACCGCCAGCGTGACCAACGTCAGCGGCGGAACCGCACCCTATAATTATTTATGGAGCGACCCCGGTTTGCAAACGACCGAAACCGCTTCAGGTCTTGATGTTGGCACCTACACGGTCTTAGTCACCGACACTATGGGATGCGTGGGAACAGATTCACTGCTGGTTGAAAATGCAACCGAGCTAACGATGACCCTTTCGGCTACCAGTCCTCTATGTCCCAACGGATACGATGGCAGCGCAACGGCGACAGTTGCCGGTGGCACAATGCCCTACGAATACTTGTGGGGTGACAGCCTTGGGCAAACGACTGAAACCGCTTCCAATCTTCAGGCAGGTGTATATTCTGTGACTGTCACGGATGCCAATGGCTGTTCCATTAGCGACACCGTTTCAATTGACGCAGTTGCCCCTCTTGAGTTTTCAGTTTCGGCCACAGATGTATCGTGCTTCGGTGGTGCTGATGGCTCCGCTACCATCGCTTTCGGGAATGCTGACCCCAATAACTTTACTTATTTATGGGACGACCCCGCACATTCTATTTCGCCAACGGCGGTAAACCTTGCTGCAGGCACTTATCATATAGTGATTACAGGGCCACTTGGCTGCACGGCCACGGGCTCTGCCGTCGTCGATGAGGCACCAGCGCTCATCGCCATGCTCACCTCCGATAGCGCAAGTTGTGCCGGAGCGAGCGATGGAACAGCAAGTGTAGCCGTATCGGGTGGTTCGCCATTTAGCAGTGGCGAATACCAATATCTATGGGATGCTCCCGGGAATCCCATAGTTTCCGTATTAGATGATGTGACCCCTGGCCAATACACCGTGACGGTGACCGATGCAAACAATTGTACAATCACAGGTAGCATCGAAATAGGCGCTCCTGAGTCCATTGCGTTAAATCTTTCGCTCACCCCAATTACTTGTTTTGGAAATGCGGACGGAGGCCTAACGGCCAATGTTCAGGGTGGCGTTTCGCCTTTCTCTTACCTTTGGGATGACCCGGTTCAATCC
>CAZPHZ010000100.1:0-9833 GCA_964586035.1 uncultured Saprospiraceae bacterium | reverse complement strand
ATTATGAGGGCAAACATTCCCGTTGAAACGCACACAAGCATTTAACCGGCATGAGGTTTTTTTTTAAAATATTCACGAAGCCATTTTATACTTTGTTCATGCCTCTTCTCAACCTGTAACGACCGCCTTATAATGTATTCAAATTTACAAATAAGTCGTACCCTTGTAAAAAACGAAGGGATAATGAGCACCTTTCAACGGACCATCTCACAAGAAGCTATTGAAACCGAATGGACGGAGATTCAAGCCGCCCAATCGAATCCCGCGTTGTTCCGTCCATTGTACGTTCGCTACTTTGAATCCATATTTCAGTTCATATTCAAAAGAACGCTGGATGAATCGATGACGGCCGATCTGAGCTCCCAGGTTTTCCTTAAAGCCATGCAGCAACTTGGTGGGTACACCTTTCGGGGCGTTCCGTTTTCGGCCTGGCTATTTCGCATCGCCAGCAATGAAGTGGCCCAGTATTACCGCAACTCCAGCAAACGAAGGGTAGTTGCATTAGAAGGCTCGTCCATTCGGGATATGTTGGACCATATGGAGGAGCCCGATGGACGGGAAGGTTACCGCGAAGCGATGATCGAGGCTTTGGATGACCTAAGGGAACAAGATCTCCAGATTATAGAGATGCGATTTTTTGAACAACGTCCTTTCAGAGAAATAGCCGATATGCTGGACATCACTGAAAGCAACGCCAAAGTACGCACTTACCGAGTACTGGAGCGCCTGAAGAAAATAATGTCGAAACGACTTGGAGAAAACTTATAACACCGGCCTTTTGCTGGTAAGAAAATAATGAGTTATGAAACATAATTACGACATCAGATTAAACCCCAGGGGCATTTCAAAAGAAGAAATAGCCAGGCACAAGAATTTTGACAAATTGCTCAACAAATACCAGCAGGCACCTCAAAAACGGCCTCTTTTGCGGCGTTTAGTTTACATGGGTTCTGGCCTTGCTGCCGCCATAATTTTGGTATTTTTTGCCGTTCAGGCATTTCTAAATAAAGGCAATAGCCCCTCTGCCAGTGAATATTTTGCAATCCAACCTTTTGTCAATCCTCCGTTGGACCACATAAAACCAAATTTCAATACCTTCGATATCGATGCGGCGAAAGGCGGCGTATTCGAAAACCCAGGCGGTTCAAAACTGACGGTGCCGGAAGCGGCATTCGTCAGCGACGCCGGAATTCCTGTTAAAGGGGCCGTCACTCTGCATTACCGGGAAATGCATGATTTCGTGGATTTCTTCCTCTCCGGCATTCCCATGACCTATGATTCGGCCGGTGTGCAATACACACTCGAAAGTGCTGGCATGATTGAAATTTTCGCGGAGCAGGATGGCAAAAAAGTAAATATGGCCCCGGGGAAATCCATCGGTGTGGCGCTGGTGTCGAGGGTAAATGCAGCCCCTTCACTCGATGTACCCGACAACTATAATATTTACAAACTAAACGTGGAGAAAAGAAAATGGGAGTACCGCGAAATCGACCGCATGAACTTCCTTTACGATGATTTAGCTGAACAATCTCCCGACGCATTCAACCCGCTCAACGCAACACGCAACGAACTCCGTGAAAAAATGCAAGCCATCCAAGTTACAGAGGCTACCGAAATGGCAACCATTGAATCAAGTATACCGAAACCTCAGGAACCAATTCAACCCCAAAAAGCAACCAGATCCGACCATGTTTTCGACCTGGATTTTTCTGACCTCAGGAATCAAAACGCCACCGGGGAATATGCTGAAACACAGCGGGAACTTGCTGAACTTTACCAGCAATATGAGAAAATGCTGTGGCAGGTCAGCCCCGAGTCCACAATTACTCCGGACCAATTAAAACAAGGATTTAGTCAGGTTACAGGCATTAGTATCCGAAAACTGAATGCCCGTGACTTTGAACTCACACTGAGCAAGAAAGACACTCAGTTGGTCGTCGTGGCCAACCCGGTGCTATCTGGCAGCGATTATGTAAATGCCATTAAAGAATTCAACAAGGAGTATGCAATTTGGGGGCAACAAATTGCAGAACGTGAAAAACAGCTCAAAACACAAAAGGAGGAGCTGTTGGCCAAAATAGCCGAACAGAAAAAGCTCGCAAAACTGGCTTATGAAGAAAAACTGAAAACACTCAGAAACAATGGGTTTGCCGATGAAGCCACTGTAGAAGTCATAAAACATAAAGTTGTGAACAGATTTATGGCCACTGGCTTCGGTATATGGAATTGCGACCACCCTCTCCCACCCTACATCGCCCATGTGAAGGCTGATTTTAAGGACCAACACAATAATTCCTACAATTATCTGACGGGATTTCTGGTGGATAAAAGTCGCAATACCGTGAGCCGCATGATGGTCAAACAGCACATGAATTTTGCGTTCAACCGCAACTCAGACAATTTATTTTGGATTATCACAAAAGACAATAAAATTGCTGTTTTCCGGCCGGAAGATTTTAAAGCCATCAAAAAGGAAGACAAAGCATTCACTTTCGTCCTCGATAAAATCGAGCGGGAAATAAAAGATGAAAAAGACGTGAGAGAGCTACTTTATCTATAGCCTCCAAAAGTAATATGTGGCGTTCTAATCAAACTAACGCGCCACTTTAATTTAGCATAACTACCCTTGCATTTAAAGACCTGCAGCAATTTTGCGCAGGTCTTTTCTTTACCCTGTTACTTAAAATTCGGAGCTACCTCTAACTCTTTCACACCCCGTTTGTGGACGTAAAAACCCTCCCCTGATTTTGCACCGAGTTTGCCAGCCATTACCATGTTCATCAACAACGGACAAGGGGAGTACTTCGGCTGTCCAAATCCATCGTGCAATACTTTCATTATTGCAAGGCATACATCGAGCCCGATGAAATCGGCCAATTGCAATGGCCCCATAGGATGGGCCATTCCCAGTTTCATCACTGTGTCAATTTCTTCCACGCCTGCCACTCCTTCGAAGAGGGTGTAAATCGCCTCGTTGATCATCGGCATGAGAATGCGATTGGCCACAAACCCCGGATAATCGTTGACTTCAACAGGCACCTTCCCCAGATGGCGGGAAATGTCCATGACCTCGTTTGTCACGGCATCGGAAGTGGCATAACCACGAATCACTTCCACTAATTTCATCACCGGCACGGGGTTCATAAAATGCATGCCGATGACCTTATCGGGACGAGAGGTTACAGAGGCAATTTTTGTGATAGAAATAGAGGAAGTATTGGTAGCCAGAATGGCATTGGATGGAGCGACCTTATCCATTTGCCGGAAAATTTTGGTTTTCAACCCCAAATCCTCCGTGGCAGCTTCAACAATTATTTCAGATTCGCTGGCGGCAGAAGTCAAATCTGTGAATGTGGTAATGTTGGCCAGGGTAGCAGTTTTCAACTCTTTCGTAATTTTTTCCTTTTCCAACATGCGGCCGAGATTTTTATCAATGGTGGCAACAGCCTTGTCCAGAGCGTCCTGCGCTACATCTACTAATTGCACCTGGTGACCATTCATGGCAAATACGTGCGCGATACCATTCCCCATGGTACCTGCACCTATTACGGTTACTTTTTTCATAGTAAAATCTGATGGTTTGAATTTGGGCCGCAGGCATAAGACTCTTGGCTAAATCGAGCAACAAGGAAAAATATTCCTCATGGTCTGAATCGAATGTTGAAAGAATGGCTACGTCTTACGTCTTAGTCCAATTATGATTTGGTTAATAAAAGTCAGGAATCTATACCTCTGAATAAATCCCAAAATTGTCCGGCCGGCGTTTCGGCAGATATGAACACAGGTTCTTTTTTCACCGGATGGACGAAACTCAATGAGCGGCAATGAAGCAGTATCGAACCATCGCGGCTCTTCTCTGCCGAACTGTATTTTACATCGCCTTTAATAGGGCAACCTATTTTTGACAATTGCGCCCTTATTTGGTGGGGCCTGCCTGTAATTGGTTTAACCTCCAACAAATAATTGTCTCCCAATTCACCGATGAGGCTGTAATCTAAATCCGATTTCTTGGCATCTTTGGCACGGCTGCTCAGTGTGTCGAATGCCTTTGAAGTGTTTCGCTTTTTATCCTTTAATATATAGTGTGTGAGATGGCCGGCGATGGGGTCGGGCCGCCGGGAAGTAATGGCCCAATAGGTCTTCCCGACTTTTCTCTCTGCAAAAAGGCGGTTCATTCTTGCGAGGGCCTTGCTAGTGCGGGCGAAGATAGTCACCCCACTCACAGGCCTGTCGAGCCGGTGAATAACACCGAGAAACACATCGCCCGGCTTGCCGTATCTGTCTTTGATGTATCCCTTGACCATATCGCTCAAGGGCGTATCGCGAGTTTGATCTCCATGAACCAGGATGCCAGCCGGCTTGTTCACGGCAATAAGATGGTTATCTTCGTAAATGATTTCCATGGTAAATTTTTACAGGACGGCAAAAATATGAAATTAACACTTGGATTTTCCCCCTGCCCAAACGACACTTTCATCTTCGATGCCCTCGTACATGGCAAGATAAATACAGAGGGCTTGACTTTCGATGTTGTGATGGACGATGTGGAGGAATTGAACCGGCTGGCCTTTGCCCAAAAGCTGGATGTAACAAAATTGAGCTACCATGCTTATGCCCATATCATCGACCGGTATGCTTTGTTGGATGCTGGCAGCGCATTGGGTAAAAATTGCGGCCCCATTCTCATTGCCAAACATGAGATGGACAAAGAACAAATCCAGCAAGCCAAAATTGCCATACCGGGAAAATACACTACGGCAAATTTACTCTTGAGCCTGGCTTATCCGGCCGCCGTAAACAAAATCCCTTTTTTGTTTTCGGACATCGAAGAGGCAGTAATGAGTGGCGAAGTTGATGCTGGTCTCATCATTCACGAAAACAGGTTCACCTACATGGACAATGGGTTGATAAAAATCATAGACCTTGGGGAGTATTGGGAAAGCACCTATAAAATGCCCATTCCTTTGGGGGGCATCGCCATTCGAAGGTCTCTCAAAAAGGATGTCCAACACAAATTGAACAGCGTTTTACGGGCAAGCGTGGAATATGCCTTGAAAAATCCAGACGATTCATATGACTTTGTAAGGGAAAATGCACAAGAAATGGAGGGGTACATAATGCATAGTCACATTAAATTATACGTAAATGATTTTACCGTAAACCTCGGAAAGGCAGGCAGAAGTGCCATCTATAAGCTTTTTGAAGTCGGTAGAGACAAATATGCTATTCCAACTTACGAAGAAAAAATATTTTTAAATTAAGAATGATCTTAATTTTTGGCACAGATGTTGCAAATTCTTAAAGCGTGTAAGTTTTGGTTAAAGAATTGTAAGATTCGTTTTTCAGCCCGGGTGCGTCCCGGGCTTTTTTTTTGCCCAAGCCCATCAAAGAGCACCGCCTTCTCCTCGCATGTTTTCAAAAAAAAAAGAGCTTTCACCATCCATCTGGTGAGAGCCAATTATCTTTGTCCGCAATTTTATAAACGAATTTCAGTCATCAGACAGATGAGGGGAAACTTGATTAATCAGAGGTGCCTAAAAAGTAAATTATCATTGCTTTTTGGTATCGTTTGACATTGGATTCGAACAAGTCAATTATTATCGTCTCATGTCCAAAATTCGTTTATTCAACTCATCCATTTAAAACAAAACAACCATGGTAATAGCCGTACCAAAAGAAATCAAATCCAATGAAAACCGGGTGGCCTTGACACCTGCAGGAGCATTGGAACTAAGCAAAAGAGGACACGAAGTTTACGTTCAAAAGAGTGCTGGTGTAAGCAGCGGGTTCGAAGACAGCGAATACCAGAATGCCGGAGCTAAGATTCTCCCAAGTATGGAAGACTGTTACTCAAAGGGAGAAATGATCATGAAGGTGAAAGAGCCAATAGAAAAAGAGTATAACCTCATTAGAAATGGCCAACTGGTGTTTACCTATTTCCACTTTGCTTCCTACAAACCACTCACTGATGCCATGATGAAAAGTGGTTCCATTTGCCTTGCCTACGAAACAGTGGAGCTGCCTGACCGCAGTCTTCCCCTGCTCATTCCCATGTCGGAGGTTGCCGGGCGAATGGCCGTGCAGGAAGGAGCCAAATATCTGGAACGTCCAATGGGCGGGAGAGGTATTTTACTCGGCGGCGTACCGGGTGTAAGACCTGCCAATGTTTTGGTACTGGGAGGTGGTATCGTAGGTACGCAAGCGGCAAAAATGGCCGCTGGTCTTGGAGCAACGGTTACCATCCTCGATGTTAACCTGAATCGCCTGAGATACCTGGCGGATGTGATGCCCGCCAATGTCATCACCATGTTTTCCAATGAATTGAATATACGCCAACTCGTAACAAGTCACGATCTCATTGTCGGGGCAGTATTAATCCCGGGTGCAAAAGCTCCCCATCTCATTACACGAGATATGTTGAAAACAATGGGCACAGGCACAGTATTGGTGGACGTTGCCGTGGACCAAGGTGGCTGTTTTGAAACTACAAAACCAACAACACATGAAAACCCCACCTATCTCGTAGATGGAACGCTTCACTATAGTGTGGCCAACATGCCGGGTGCGGTACCTTACACATCCACCATCGCTCTGACAAATGCCACCCTGCCCTATGCTATCCAGTTGGCAGATAAGGGGTGGCAGCATGCCTGCCGCGACAACAATGCCCTCAAAATGGGCCTGAACATCATCAATGGACAGGTAGTTTATCCAGGAGTTGCCAATGCCTTCGGAATCAAACTTGAAGATGTGAACAAATATCTGTAAACACATAATTGAGACAAGGCACAGCAAGCCTTAATTCTTTCGGCCGCCTTGTGCCCTGTCTCAATTTATCAGGTACATACACTGCATGTCATTTTCCCAACGTATTGCAGGTCAATTAAATCTTCCTGCCCGCAAAGTGGAAAGCACCATCCTGCTGCTGCAAGGTGGCGCTACCATTCCATTCATTGCCCGCTACCGCAAAGAAATGACAGGATCGCTCGACGAAGTCCAAATCAGCGACATCAAGCTTTCACTTAAAAAGTTGGAGGACCTGGAAAAGCGGAGAGAGACGATACTAAGTACCATTGGGGAACTTGGAAAACTGACGGACGAATTGCGCCTGCGAATAGAAAGTTGTTGGGATGCTACCGAGCTTGAAGACATATACCTCCCTTTCAAACCCAAGCGCAAAACCCGTGCTTCAACTGCAAGGGAAAAAGGACTCGAACCACTGGCCACCGCTCTTTTTGCGCAGCAAAACAACGCCGTGGAGCAGATGGCCAAGAAGTACATTTCGGAGGCTGTGCCCCTGGTGGAAGATGCTTTGCAGGGCGCTCGTGACATCATCGCTGAATGGGTTTCTGAGGAAGAACTGGCGCGGCAGATAGTTCGATTTGCTTTTAAAAAGGGAGCATTGATAACCTCGAAGGTGGCCCGTGGCAAAGAAGAAGAAGCCGTTAAATACAGGGATTATTTCGACTTCTCGGAACCGTTGAAAACATGTCCTTCCCACCGTCTTTTGGCAATGCGGCGTGGGGAAAACGAGGGGTTTCTGCGCCTTTCAATCTCACCGGATACTGAAGAAATTCTGTACCGGTTGGAGCAGAAATTCCTCAAAGGCAGCGGCCCATCCAGTCTTCAGGTAAAGACAGCAGTTCACGACGGATGCCTCCGCTTAATTGTTCCAGGTATCGAAACGGAATTCCGAAAAATATCGAAAGAAAAGGCTGACAATGAAGCCATCACAGTGTTTGTTGACAATTTGCGTCAGCTACTGCTTTCAGCACCTCTGGGTCAGAAACGGGTTATGGGTATCGACCCCGGTTATCGCACCGGTTGCAAAGTTGTCGTTTTAAACGAAAACGGGGATTTGCTCGAAAATACCACCATTTACCCGCACCCACCGAAGGCAGACGAATTCATGGCGAAAAAAACATTGAAACTTCTCTCCCAAAAATTCGCAATAGAGGCTATCGCCATCGGCAATGGTACTGCCGGACGAGAGACAGAAGACTTCTGCAGAAAAATAGATTTCCACGCTCCGATTGAGATATTTCCGGTCAATGAGGCCGGGGCATCCATTTATTCCGCATCCGCGATTGCCCGCGAAGAATTCCCGGACCAGGACATCACCGTTAGGGGGGCTGTGTCCATCGGCCGCAGACTCATGGATCCGCTGGCCGAACTGGTCAAAATAGACCCCAAGAGTATTGGAGTCGGGCAGTACCAGCACGATGTAAACCAGGTGAGACTCAAAGAAAGTCTGAACCGCACGGTGGAAAGTTGCGTCAATGCCGTCGGGGTAAACCTCAACACAGCAAGTAAACATTTGCTTACCTATGTGTCGGGGCTTGGACCTGCATTAGCTCAAAAAATCGTTGATTACCGCTCTGAGATTGGACAGTTTTCTGGACGGCAGCTATTGAAAAAAGTGCCGGGAATGGGTGCCAAGTCATTCGAGCAATGTGCCGGTTTTTTACGAATTCGCGATGGCCAGCAAATATTGGACAACACGGCTGTCCATCCCGAGAGTTACCATATCGTGGAAAAAATGGCGAAAGATGCTAACGTCACGGTTGCCGGTCTTGTGCAATCGTCGGAACTCCGCCGGAGTATCGACCTCAAGAAATACGTGACAGACAAAGCCGGCTTACCCACCCTCTCGGATATTCTCCGTGAATTGGAAAAGCCCGGGCTGGATCCCCGTGGTGCGGCAAGAGCATTTGTCTTTGGAAATGTGCATACGCTCGAAGACCTCCACGCCGGCATGGTTTTGCCCGGCATCGTTACCAATGTCACCAACTTCGGCGCTTTCGTGGACATCGGTGTTAAACAGGATGGGCTCGTTCATATTTCACAATTAGCCAATAAATTTGTCAAAAATCCGGCGGACGTGGTCAGCCTCAATCAGGAGGTGCAGGTGAAAGTGGTGGAAGTGGATATGGCCCGGAAGCGGATTCAGCTTTCGATGAAAGATGCCAACCGATGATGAGCAGTTTGGCCTAATCCCAAAAAGACTATCAATCGTCTCACATTTCTAAATTTGAATCATGAGCAACGCCAGATTACAACAATTGCTGACATTTTACGAATCGAATCCTGGCGACCCATTTCTTGTTTTTGCCCTGGCAAAAGAATATGAGAATTTGGGACAAGCCTCCAAATCATTGGAATTATACCAACAATTAATAGCGGAATCACCAGAATATATCGGCACTTATTTCCATTTAGGGAAAATACTGGAAGCCCTGGAACAGCCAGAAGCTGCATTTCAAACTTATAAAAATGGCATGGCCATGGCCAAGAAAATTGGAGACCAACACGCATTCAGCGAATTGGCTACCGCCAAACTCGAGCTCGGCGACGATGAAGATTTTGACTGATGTTTATGAAGAGGACGGTAGAACGGGCGAAGTTCGTTTTTTATAAAAAATAACTTCCCGAAAATACCTGCTCGGCAGGACCACAAAGCCACACCTCACGAAACACATTGCCGCCGTTGGCGTCGAATTTAACCTGCAATCCGCCACCTTTCGTTGTTATGGGTACCTCGTAATGGCCTGGTTTCCCCAAAGCGAAATAACTGCTGATAGCAGATGCTATTGCTCCGGTGCCGCACGACAAAGTCTCATTTTCAACGCCGCGCTCGTACGTTGCGACAAGAAGCCCATCTTTCGTTTTTTCCACGAAGTCAACATTTATCCCTTCTTTCCGGAATCGGTCGGAATAGCGAATAACCTGACCAGATTCCACCACGTGAATATCATCAAGGTCTTCCACCAAAATGACGTAATGAGGCGAGCCTGCATTGAGTATACAGTACCCCTGGCCCACTTGGACTTGTT
>CAZPHZ010000099.1:0-9844 GCA_964586035.1 uncultured Saprospiraceae bacterium | reverse complement strand
AAAGAATTTATGAGAGATGCTGGTGCGCTCAAAGAAGTGCACGAAACCGCCCACGAGGTAGTCGGTGGCAGCAGCCATAAATTCAAGATTTGACTTTTGCTCGTCTATCTTTCCTTCCATTCTCCCATCGTAAATACCATCGGGGTGATGAGTTGAAGTGGTGGACATAAACAACGCAAAGGGCCTTCCTTTGGCAGCTTTTGCCCCAGCCTCTTTTTTTACCTCCGCAAATAAATCCACATCCTCCAATCCCCATGGCGAGATTTTGAAATCACCGTTGATGTTCTGTTCAGACTTTACATTTATACCGTAGGCTCGAAGTATGTCTGCCATGCCTGAAAATTCAGGATTCCCTAAAAAATAGGTCATGTCATAACCCGCCTTTTTGAGAACGTGGCTAACACCGGTTAACCGTGCCGATTCTGTGTTTTGAAAAATCTCGTTGGCGGTGCTTTTGAAAAAGGCGGGGACTCCCGTGAGCCAGGTGTACAATGAGCCCGAAGTCCAGTCACTGCCTTGTGCCGGTTGCACTTTGAAACGAGTCATTTCTTTTGACAGCCTTCGGAGGTTGGGCGTGAGATGCGACAAGTTGTCGTCCAGGAATCCACTTTCCATGGACTCCATGGAAATGACGATGATATTTCTGCCGGCGGTAGCTTCCAACTCAGAGGGCGGCGTATAATCATCCATTCCCAGCTTGTGCAGCGCATCGTCGAAACTCTTATCCGGAGCCGTCATCATTTCAGCAATGTTCCAAATGTTCCGAATCGCCCCCCCTGGAAGGTTCAAAAATACGAGGCCCGCCAAAATGGAAAGGAAAACAGCTATATTGGGCAGCCGCCTTGTCCAGAAAAATTTCCTGCTGATATAATAAATAATTCCCGTGACGATAAATATCGAAGTGGCCAGGATGATGGCCTCCGTTTGGAAGAAATCAAATGCCGCTGTTATATCGTGCAAGTTGGAGTGCACATAAAATTTATAGTCTATAAGCCCGCCTCCGAGATATATCGAGGCTATTTCGAGCACCAGAAAAAGGCTAAAGAGGAACGAAAGCAAACCAGACAACCAGCCTTTGCGCACCCGAGAGGTGATGAGCAGGGAGATTGCAAGAATGAGTATGAGCTGAATTATATCTCCAATAAAGGTCATAGAAAGCCGGATTTGAAATGGCACTGTTCCCTATAAATTTCATGATGAGCGGGATTACCCATTCCATTTAAGTGCCGAAGCCGCAAATATAGAAATGCCCTTATCCTTCCGGGCACAGTTTTGGCCAAAGATGGTGAATCGCTTTTCCCATACCGCAGCTTAACAAAGAAATTGACAAAAAAAGAATAGATAAACCAACAGAAGTCTTTTCTTTTGATCAGGTTTTATAATCAGTGTTTATTTTCGTTTGATGGAAGGCCGATCACAACTCGATTTATGACCAAAATAGCCATCAAAAATATGGTTTGCCGCCACTGCATGGAAGCGGTACTTAAAGTTTCACGTGAACTGGAACTCGAAGCCACTGCGGTGAAACTCGGTGAGCTCCAGGTCACTCAAAAAGAAGAGGATATTGACTTCGATGCACTCAGAACTGAATTGCAAAAAAACGGTTTCGACCTGCTGGTGGACCGCGAATTGCAAATTGTGGAACAAATAAAGACGGCCGTCATAGAACTTATTCACTACGCTGTAACAATGCCGGAGGTGAAAAACTCGGTTTTTCTCGCAGAAAAGCTGAACCTGAGCTATGCCTACCTGAGTAAGCTATTTTCCAGCCACATGGAACTTACCATTGAAAAATACATCATTTTACAAAAGATTGAAAAGGTAAAAGAGCTACTCTCATACAACGAAAAAAGCCTGAGCGAGATAGCTTACGACTTGGGGTACAGCAGCGTGCAACACCTTTCGAACCAATTTAAGGGCGTCACTGGCATGCCCGTCAGCCAGTACAAAAAACTCGAAGTAAAACCCCGGCATCCCCTCAACGAGGTGGCAAACGACAAGGCATTCTGAACTTTTCCGGCCTTCAGCACCTTTTGCCTTCAGCCACAGATTTAAAGGTTTGTCCCCATCACCCCCCCTCTTTTTTTAAATCGATCATTTTCACTGCTCCGATCATGAAGCTCAAAACAACGCTTGCATCAATCGTATCTTTTTTTGCATTCATCATTCCCCTGATGGCTCAACAAGCTTTAAGAGTACCCGCCATTTCCTCCAATAATCCTGACGCATTTGCAAGAGGATATATAGGTACCATCGGAGGTGGTTTCCTGATGCAATCCAGAAGCCGGTTTACCACCAAAACTTTCGACCCCGATGCCAACGCTGTCTTCGTCTTCGGATTAGGCAACCCGGAGAAATTTGCCGGGGTGGATTTGAGGGTAAATGTTTACGGATTGGGAGGAAAAGCAGGAACCATTAATAATTTCGGGAGAGGCTCTCTCGACCTACACTTCAGCCGAAAAGTTACGGATATGTTTTGGGTAGGAGCTGGAATTTATGACCTGACGGCCTGGCGCGACAGTAGTTCGCAAATAACGCGAAGCGCCTACCTCGGCTTTTCAGCTGTTCTCCCTCTCCGCACCGGAAGACGCACATTCAACACGCTTTATTTTTCGGCTGGACTGGGCGATGGCCGCTTCCGCTCCAGCCCCAATTTCGACCGTGGGATAGAGGGCGACCTGAACCTTTTCGGATCTGTGGCCATACAAGTCGTGCCGGAATTCAACTACCTGTTGGAATGGTCAGGTTACAGCCTTTTCACCGGGGTGGCATTTTATCCTTTTAAAATAATACCCGGCCAAATACTAATTGGAATGGACGAATTGACCAACCACCACCGGCGGTTTATCATCGCCGGTTCGATCGGATTCCAGACGGTGAGCCCAACTAAATCGAAACTCCGCAACCGGATGATACCAGCACCACCTCCGCCTCAATCTTCGAGGCATTAGTTGTGAACCTAAGGCTGCCCATTTTCCACTTTTTTATTACCCCTTTACCGCCGCCGCAGCTTTGTGATGGTCGGCGAGGAAATTTGCAAGACCGATGTCAGTCAGTGGGTGTTTGAGCAAACCATAGATGGCTTTGAGCGGGCAGGTGACCACGTCGGCACCAGCAAGTGCGGCATCCACGATATGTTTTGAAGAGCGGATGGAAGCGGCGAGGATTTCGGTTCCGTATCCCTGCATGTCATAAATGGCGGAAATTTGAGCGATAAGGTCCATGCCTTCCCAGTTGATGTCATCGATACGGCCGATGAAAGGAGAGAGGTAAGTGGCCCCTGCCTTTGCAGCGAGAATGGCTTGCCCGGCAGAAAAAATGAGTGTGCAATTGGTCTTGATGCCTATGCTTTTGAAATGGGAAATCGCCTTAACACCCTCTTTAATCATGGGCACTTTCACAACGATATTTGGGGCCAGCCCCGCCAAATGTTTACCCTCTTCGACAATGCCATGATAATCGGTGGCAATAACCTCGGCGCTGATGTCGCCTTCTACCATTTCGGCGATGATGCGATAGTGGCGTTCAATCTTAGCTTTGCCTGTAACTCCTTCTTTGGCCATGAGACTCGGATTGGTAGTGACGCCGTCGAGAATGCCCAATTCTTTGGCCTCTTCAATGTCTTTGAGGTTAGCGGTATCAATGAAAAATTTCATGTTGGTTAGATTTCGATGTTAGCGTAACCGGCCCTTCCGGGCCGTTTTTTGTTTGAGGCTGCAAAGGTAACAATTGGAACCTGTTTTTCCCCCCCGCCAAAGTGAAGGGGCCCGCGGAACAAACACCAAAATGCAAACAACACCTTACATTTGCCCATGAAAAAATCTATACTAAATATTTGCTCCATTCTCGCTGCCACGTTGGTTCTCATTCCAACGGTGCATTGCCAAGGCATGCATGTAAGAAAAGCGTCAACATTCCGGGTTGCTTTTTACAACGTGGAAAACCTTTTCGACACAGAAGATGACCCTCTCACCCGCGACGAGGAATTCACTCCCTCCGCCCCAAAGTACTGGACCAAAGAGCGATACGAGACGAAACTCAACCGGCTTGCTCGCGTCATCGATGGCATGCAATACCCGGCGTTTCTCGGCCTTGCCGAAGTAGAAAACAGGAAGGTGTGCGAGGATTTCATTAAGAAAACCAGCTTAAAAAAGCACCATTATAAAATTGAGCATTTCGATTCTCCCGATGCCCGTGGCATTGATGTGGCGCTACTTTACCAAAAGAAATATTTCAAGGTGCTAAAATCTTCCACCATACCAATAAATATCCCCGTTGAGCTAAGAGGCGATCGTCCGGATTACACCACGAGGGATGTTCTTGTGGTGGAGGGGATTTTTCAAAAAAAAGACACACTGAACATACTGGTTGCACACATGCCGTCGCGCAGTGGAGGGCAAAAAGCGAGTGAGCCAAAACGGGACTATGTGGCCCGGCAAATCAGGAAAAAAGTGGATGAAATTTTTGGGGGAAACCCAGATGCCAAGGTCGTGCTCATGGGCGACCTCAACGACGAACCCACCGACCCCAGTGTGCAGAAATACCTGAATGCACAAGCACCGGACCATTCGGACAGCGCTACTGCTAATTTGTTTGACTGCATGTCCCAGCTGGATGCGGATGGGCAGGGCAGCTATAATTACCGTGGTAATTGGAATATGATTGACCACGTAATACTGTCAGGCAGCTTGTTTGGCGGTCGCCGTCTTCAATATTTTGAATCGGGAATTTTCCGGGCAGATTGGATGATGTACACAGACCCGAAATACGGTCAGCGGCCCAATCGCACTTACGGAGGCGATCATTACTTTGGTGGATACAGCGACCATCTCCCCGTTTTCGTGGATATTAGAATTGTAAATCGCTGAATGATATGTGCTCACTTTTTGTGGAAATTGAGCAGGTCGGCAATGTTGTCGAATTCTTTGCGGAAGCTAAGTCCCGCACCGAATTTTGTGCGACGTCCGCCCGCGATGTCGGGCTCCGTGCTGTTGTAAGCCTTTATTTTAAGGCGCCTGTCTTTGGTGAGTACATATTCTATCATAAACTCGCTGGCAAGTACCGAACTATTGGTGGCATAAACCTGGCTCCCACCTCCCACGTCGAAATTGCCACCAACTAAAATAGACACCTTGTCGTTGACCATTACTTTCAGCCTTCCACGAAGTTCATTCCCAGTACTGAAATTGTTGTTGTCGATGGAGGTTCCATCGTATCGGTTGTACGAGATATCGAAATCGACTCCCTGAATAATGTTGCTCCCGGTGAATAGCTCCGACACAAACTCTGTGAGATAAATGGAAAGCTGATTGGAAAGCATCTCGCTAATGGTATTGATGCCTACGTCGCCCGCTTGCAGTGTATAATCTGAGGGTAGAAACTGGCCCAACACCAGCAGCCCGAAAACCTGCCGGTTTAGCTCGTTGGGGTCTTGCCGGATGGTGCGCATTTTATTTTCAGCAATATTGCGGAGTTCACTGTTCAACGCCGGAAAACCGATATCGAAATCAATGTCGGGCTTTAAAAGATTGCCTTTCAGGTTCATTTTCAGGTCCACAGGGGTGCCGGTTCGTGCAAGGCTTTGTACCTCGGAAGATGCAAGACTGAGGTATTCCTGAATGAAATTGTAAACAGAAGTACTCAGGCCTTTGTAAACGGCATTTATGTCGATAACGGCATTATAAGGGTCTCCCGACCAGGTAATCGTTCCGCCGGGCTCCACCCGAAAAGGCTTGTTAAAGCCGATATTCATAAGGGTAAATAAATAATCGCCACTTTCAACGGTATAGTCGCCGAACATGTCGAAGCGGCCATCTCTGGTAATGTTCACTTTGATATTGCCACTACCATTGCCTTTTATCACATCTCCCCAAGCTTTGTCAAATATCATCTCCATTTGTGCAGCTGGGGTAAGTTCGAGGTCGAATTCCATATTGAGGCCCCTTAAGAGCTCTGCTGAAGACGATTGCTCCTCTTCTTCCGTCTCCTGCACCTTTGTTTTGAAGGTGATAAACCCCACCTCCTTCGAAGGTGCCGAATTGCTGATAGGAATGGTAATTTTAGTGCCGCTCAATGAACGGCCATGCACTTCGAGAGTGGGTTGTTTAAAGCTGCCGGAAAAACGGGCATAGCCCGTGCCAATGGCCGTTCCATAAAAAACGGGATTGTCGCTGGCCGTCGTTTCCAGGCCGAGGAATCCCTTGCCCGGTTCGGTTGAGATTTGCACATCGAGGCCAAAATTTTTCAAATGGTCGTGGGTGATCCCTCCCTCGATATAAGCCCGGTTGCCAAATCTGTCGTAGGCAAAATTGCCTGTGGCATCGAATAATTTGCTACCAACTTTTACCTCCGCTTCGGGAACGCTGTACGTTGTTTTAATGCTGTTGAGGGTAAAAGCGGCATCCCGAATGCTGACTACTCCCTCCAATTCAGGCTTGGAAACAGGACCGTAAAATTTCAAATCCGTGGTGCTGGCGTTGCCCAAAACATTCGAGACATCGGCGACGAAATATTTCAGGATATGCGTGGGGTAATTGGAAAAGCTGACCGTAAAATCGAAATAATTGGGCTCATCACTCTGCCAACTGCTATTGGCCTTCCCAACCAAACCTGGCGGGTTAAAATACCCATCGGAGATAAACTCCATGCTATCATTCTCTACGCTGATATACCCACCCACGGTATTTTTCAAACTGGCGGCCGATGCATCGAGTCTCAGCACGCCGTAATTGTCAGAATTGACGGTGAGGTCATCGATGCGCAAGAGTGCCGAGAGTCCTTTTAAATGGAAAATATCGCGTGCCTTCACGTGCAAATCACCTATTCCTCCAATATCAACTTTGGTGATATTTCGAATAACGTCAAGAGAATCGATTGGATAATTTTGAAGCTGCAACTCCAAGCCTTCGTCTCGCATGTTTTTTAAGACAATGCGCTCATCTTTATTGGAAAGCACAAAGTTCTTTGTCTCCACAGAACCCTGTCCTATCCTGAGGTAGTTGGATGTATCGATTTCCCAGGTTTGATTGAGCAGTATTAACTCGGAAGGTTTGAAACTTACGCGCCAATCATTTTCTCCCTCCAACGATAACACACCGTTGAGGTTGATATTGTCCAATATTTTGAAAAAATTGGAAGATATAACTAAGAATTCCAGCGTGTCCTGGTGAAGGTCGCCGATGAGGGAGATCGGCGAGAGTTTCTGTTTTTCATTAAAGATGGTTTCCACCACGCCGACTTGAAGGCTCCCCTCCTCCCCTCTCAGTTTCGTACGTACATAAACATCGTGGAATCCGATGTTTTGGTAACGCCAAAGCGGGATTTCTATCTCGGTTTTCAGCAGATTCTTGAATCCATCGTAAGAGCCGGTGATATTCGATTTATCGAAACCCTCGATTTTTTCATCGAAGAATCCGAAAAGGTTTTGTAAATCAAAAAACGAAATCGTGAAGTCAAACTTTGCTGTGTCTGGCAGTTCTTCTTTTGGTTTAATACCGATTCGCCCTGCGAATCCGGGATAATTGTCGCTAAAAAATTGAACAAACTGGGTAGGAATTTTCTCGATGTCGAATTGTCCGGTGATATCCACCTCACCGAGGTTCGAATCAACAAGAAGTTCCTTCTCCCCTACTTTGTTAATCATGGACACCACCGAGGCGTGGTCGATGGCCAAAGTATCCTTTTTGTTTTTCACCACCTGGAAATCGTGTACCTCGGCGTCGCCCAGCACATTGGAAAGGCGGTTCCCTCGAGCATCAATCCCAACGTGACCCTTGAACTGAAAATCCCGCTGCGTGAAGTTTAGCTGCCGCAAAGCCAGCTTTTCTATGTCTGCCACGAAATTGAACGCCGGGATGGAATCTGCAAAATTGACAGTACCCTGAAAAGTGAGGTCAATGTTCTGGTCCTGCATATTGAGGTAACCATCGAAGAGATTCCGTCTAAGCTGCCCATTAAAAGCTACGTTTTCATACATGTAATTTTTGAAACGAAGGCTGTCGATAGTGGCTTCAAGCTTGGCGTTGGCGGAGTTCAGCGTCAGGCCAACACCCTCTTTTACATGGCTGGCGAAGGTCACTTTGCCAAATTCCGGGTTGCCGGACCATTTGCCGAGGTCGAAATTTTTTAGGTATAAATCGCCATAGTATTGAGCTTTTTCCCTGCCTTCCCTTAGCTTCAGGTTCATAAACATATTGGCAGTACCTATATCGCTGCGCAAATTCCCATCGGCCACGAAATCCACGAAAAACCCGTCGAATTTTCCGCTGAAATTAAGGCGGCCGAGGTTATTAAAGTTTTCGGGCGGATTGAATCCGGGAATCAGTTTTCGCAGGGTGGGCAAATCGGTTACGAGTTTTTCGAGTTTCATATGTATAAACTGCTCGTCAGGTACAGCGAGGTTTCGGGTGCTGAAGTTACCTGCTATTCGCAAGCCATCTGCCAAATTAATTTGCAGGTTTTTGCCATCGAGCCTGTTTACCGGTCCTTTCACGAGGCCCTCGATATGGAAAACCTTTTCCTTGTTTTCCCTAAAAAAAACGTTTTTATCAAGTTTGGGGGCGAAGGTAATGATGTCTCTCAAGGCCACCGAAGCCCCATGGAAGCGGCCTTGCAATTTCACCTCATTCACAAAATCCTTGAAGTCGCTGTAAGTACTGTATTTGAACACGAGCGTGTCGCCCAATTCCGTATAGGGAGTTTTGAGGCTCATATCGTTCAATTGGAGCCCTTTGCAAGACAGATTGGCCTCTCGGGCCGATAACTTGTCGAGCACAAAACCACAATTGCTACGCAAGGCTATTTTTTCTATTTCCCCATTGAACTCCAGGTCGGAGAAGGCGAAGTCGTTGATGTGAATCTGAAGACTATCCAAATCCAGATAGTTGTAGTTCAACACCTCGACCGGTGTCTTTCTTACCGGCTCTTTCCGCAAGTTGTGCAGGGAGAACATACCTCTATCCAGCTTAAAATTGCGGATAGTAACCCTCATCTTACCGGAGTCGGGTTCAGGCATATCGCCGGAAACCAATTGCGCGGGCATGGATTCAACAGCAGGCGGTGCCTTTCCTTTGTAAATCCTAATCTTTATATCGGGTTCTTCAATCTTGAGCGATGCAATATCAAGGCGTTTTGCGGGTAAGTCCAATTTCCTGAAATGAGCCTCCGCAGCGGCTATGGCCACGTCAATGGTTTCCCCTTTCACCTCATCGGGTTTGATAAAATGGACGTTGCGCAGGTAAATATGTCGCAAATCAAGCTGAAAGGGCGTTTTGTTCTCTGGCTGTGGTTTCTTAGCATCCTGCTCTTTGTAAAAATAGTCGAGAATAAATTGCAGATTGGTATTTTCTTGTCCTTCTTTCTTTCGAATATTCACCGTAGCATCTTCGAGAGTAAATGCCTCTATGCTCCACTTCCGCCGCAGTATGTTGTAAAGACCGGAATGATCCACATCGATATTCCGGGCGACAATGAGCGTATCACCTGACTGGTCCTCCAAATACAGGCCCCCGAGTTTTACTTCATTAAGAATGCCGAGCCAGACTTTTTCGATGGAAACGGTGGTTTGCCATTCTCTGGAGAGATATTTCGTCAGTTCCTGGGCGGCTTTGCTTTGCACCCAGGGAATCTGAAACAGGACAAAAGGAAATAACACAACTATCGCCAAAATATTTATTGCCCGCTTTAGCCAACGGGGAACTTTCCTGCCTGTACGCGCATCCTGCATCTCGGGAAGATGCAATTGTTCTTCTACCTTTTCCAGGAACGTTTCTTCGCTTTCCTTCCTGGGCTTATGTTGGGCACCATTCTCCATGCACGATTCTTCTTGAATAACATCTGGGTGAGA
>CAZPHZ010000098.1:0-9956 GCA_964586035.1 uncultured Saprospiraceae bacterium | reverse complement strand
TTGAGTAATCACATGAAAAAATATTTTTTAACACTGATTGTTTTGAGTGCCTGTATTTTTCAGGTTTCTGCACAAACCACATGGCATGTAGCACCGGGGCGCTCATCGGTTCATTTTGAAATTGACCACCTCCTTTTCTTTAAAGTTGAAGGTAGATTTAAGAAATTTGAAGGAACGGTTGTCACAGAGGGGGAAGACTTTGCAACTGCTGAAATTGAAGGCAAGATTCAAGCTAACAGCGTTTACACCGGGAATCAGGACAGGGATAAAGATTTGGCTGGAGAAGATTTCTTTTATACCAGCAAATTTCCTGAAATATTATTCAAAAGCAAGTCTGTTGTTAAAACTGGTGATAATACCTACGACTTTAATGGTGACCTCAGTATACGCGGCGTTACAAAGCCTATTGTATTGAAGGCAAAATACAAGTCTAAGGAAAAACTGTCGAATGGAAAGACGCGTGTTAATCTTTCCGTCACTGGCTCGTTGAACAGGTATGACTATGGCCTGAAGTGGAATGAAATCATCGAAAGCGGTAAAGCTATTGTAGGGGATGAGGTAGATATTAAAATGAACATAGCCTTGCTCAAAGATAATGAGTAATTTAGATTTTACTCGATTCAATATGCTGATGCAGCAAAGCATCAAAGCTGTCGATTTTCCAATGCAGCTTATTCTTGTCTAAATTAATGAGCATCCATAATGCGGAAATCTACCGCAACAGTTGGAGCGAGCCTTTCCGCTGTTGCGAAATGAAATGGCCATTGTTGAGCAGGTCGAAATTAATCAAATAAACATAACTGCCGGGGAGTGATTTATCCCCTTTTAACCGTCCGTCCCAGCCCGCTTCGGGGCCGTCCGTTTGGAAAACCAAGCCGCCCCAGCGGTTGAAGATTTTCATACTGAAATTAAAAACTTCACAGACTGGATAAGCCCGGAACTCGTCGTTGATGCCGTCGGCATTCGGTGAAAAAGCGTTAGGCACATACAGGCAGTTTTCGCAGGGTTTCAGCGAGATTTCGTCTTTGAACGGACAACCCCGGAGGGTCACTTCCACCGAATAATCGCCGGGCCTCACCACACGGCGCCGTGGAGATGTGCTGCCATCGTCCCACAGATAAAGTGCTGCGGTGGACTGTGTGGCATCCAGCCACAGGCTTTCATTTTCGCAGATATAAGTATAATCGGGAAGGATGCTATCGGGACGCAATTGGTAATCCACCGAAATAGTGTCGGTTTTTTGGCAACCGCTTTGGCCCACTTTTACCCAGTATTCGCCTGGTGATGAAACCTTGAAATGAGGTCCTGATGACTGGTCGCTCCAAAGGTATTGGGCGTCGGTGGTGGTCACGTCGAGGTTGAGCACTTCTCCTTCGCAGAGCAGGGTGTCGGGGCCGAGGTCGAGGTCCACGAAAAGGAAACCTACCTCGATAGTATCCGAATATTCGCATCCGTCTTTGCTCAACTCAATCCAATGCTCACCCGGAGCATTCACGGAAATCGTTTGGCCGGTACTGCCGTCGTCCCAGAAGTATTGAGCGCCGGCGATGCCGGGGTCGAGCAAAAGGGTTTGACCCTCACATAGGGTGGTGTCGGGGCCGAGTGTGACGGGGATTTCAGAGACGTAGCTCACCGTAATAGTGTCGCGGGCCTTGCAGCCTGCTCTGTCCACCTCCAGCCAGTATTGACCTGCCGTGGTCACTGTGAAAGTGGTATCGGTGGAGCCATCTTGCCAGAAGTAGGTATAATTGTCGCCGGGCACATTGAGCAGGGCCACTTCCCCGGCACAGAGCGTGGTGTCAGTGCCAAGGTCAATTTCGATGGAATCGGGAGCCAGCCGTACTACCCAGACATCCTTTGCACCGTTGTTGCCGTCGATGTCGAAGTCGGCAGAGGTGGATAAACCTGCAGCTATGAACCCGCCGTCCTCCAATTCGCGTACATCGTAAAAACGGTCATCGCCGGTACCGCCGAAATTTTTCTCCCAGACAAGGGTGCCCGTAAGGTCGAGTTTGAGAAGCCAGGCGTCTTTGCTGCCATAATGTTGCGACACATCCCCATTTGATGATACTGTCAGCCCTCCGAGCAGGAATCCTCCCGAGGCGAGTTGTTTCATGGCATAGGCGCGGTCTTCCGAGGAGCCTCCGAAGTTGTGGCTCCATCCGAGACTGCCGTTGGGGTCGAGACCGATAGCCCAAAAATCGTAACTGCCATTGTTGCCGCTCACATCGCCACTGCCCGAAATGGAAGTGCCGCCGATGACGGCCCCGCCATTTTCGAGGACATCTACAGCATAGGCTCGCTCCTCACCGGCCCCGCCGTAATTTTTTTCCCAAAGGAGCTGCCCGCTGGCATCGGTTTTCACTATCCAGTAATCGTAAAATCCCTGATTGGCGCTCACATTTCCATCCTCGGAAAAAGTGGAGCCGGTGGCAATGAATCCGCCGTCGGGAGTCTCGGCAACGTCGAACCCCCAGTCGGAAAGTGAGCCGCCGAAATTGTTTTGCCAAAGGAGGGTCCCCGTGGCGTCGATTTTCAGCAGCCAATAGTCGAAGTCGCCGTTGTTGCTGGTCAGGTCACCATCGCTGCTTTGGGAATACCCTGCAAGCACAAAATCGCCGGAGGAAGTGACGTGCAGGGCTTCGGCTCTTTCGTTTTTCGAGCCGCCGTAGCATTTCGACCACAACATATTGCCGGTGGCATCCAATCTTACGACCCAAACATCTTCGAGGCCGTGATTGCCACTTACCTGGCCATCGTTGGAGGTCGTCCCCCCCGTCACCAGGAAACCTCCGCCGGGAATCTCCGCCACGGCAGTGGCGATGTCATCTCCACCGCCGCCTAAAGATTTCTGCCAAAGAAGATTGCCGAGGCTGTCGAGTTTCAGCACCCAGAAGTCTGCCCCGCCGAAATTGAGATTCAGGTCGCCGTCATCGGAGCGGGAGTATCCGGCGACGATGAAACCACCATCTTGCGTTTGCCTTATTTCATTGGCCTGGTCCTGTGCTGAACCTCCGAAATGGTGCGACCAATCGACGATAACACATTCTTTTTGTTGGGAAAAAAGGACAACTGGCACAAGGCTCAGCACGCACCAAAAGAATGGTTTTAGAATCTTAGACTGCATGGATTTCTCAATTGAGAACACAAAGTTAGAACATGGTGCGGCAAGAGTTCCTCTAATCATTGTTTCTCTTCATCGGCCGGCAGACTTTTTTGGAAATCGAACTCTACAAGTGTTTCCTATATTTGCCGCTAATAAATAAGCCTTGCGATGAACAACGACCTAAAAAAAATATTTGGAACTACTCACGGCCTGGACGAAAAAAGTGTGGACTTCCTGACCAATGCCCTTGAGAAGAATAATCTTCCTGGCTTTGATTATTTGGAGTTTAAGTTGTCACTTTCCCGTTTAATGGAAATGAAATTGCCGGAGGAAACTGCATTTAAATCGGCATATGCCACGGCTTCTACCGTAGGTTTGACGAAAGATAAACTCGTCTCGACCGCCCAGCATTACCAACAGGTTTTGGTAAATGAAAAAGAGCAGTTTGACAAAGCACTAAACAACCAATTGCAAAAGCGCGTGAAGTCAAAGCAGCAAGAGGTGGAAAAATTGAGAACTCAGATTCAGGCCTGGAAGTCACAAATCGAAAAGCTCCAAAATCAAATTGCCAAATCCCAAGCTACTATCGACACTGCTGATGACCAAATCGGTGGCGAGATGAAAAAAATAGAGGCTACCAAAGAACATTTTGAGCGCACGCACAAGAGTATTCTCAATCAGATTGATTTGGACCTGAAAAATATACAGAGCTATCTTTGAGAAGATTAGGTCTGACCTCGGAGAAAAGGCAGACCGGCAGACCGGTTCGAATATTAAACAAAATTATGAATTGCAAAGAAGGGACAGATATTATCTTCCGGCAAATGGCTGGCTTACTCGAAAAACTCGATGAAGGTACTTATGCCAAGCCGTTGGACTTATTCAACGGGTCCTCCATTGGCCAGCATTTTCGCCATATCCTCGACATATATGATTGCCTTTTCAAAGGTTTGGCCGCAGGCCGAATCGACTATGGCGACCGGCAGCGCGACCTAAGGATGGAACAGGAACCACGCTATGCGGCTGGAATATTGGAAGGCTTTTCCCGGCAGACTGCGGAAGTGGAGGAATCGAAGCACGTGGAGATTCTTGCAGATTTTTCGGCCGATTTCAACAAGGAGAGGCCTGTCGTGAAATCAAGTGTATCGCGGGAATTGATGTATGGCTATGACCATGCGGTGCATCATTTGGCTATGATAAAAATGGGGCTGAAAGTATCAGCCAGCAACGTGGAAATAAGCCCCGAAACCGGGGTGGCTCCCTCCACGCTCAAACACAGGAAAGGACAGCGGTCACAAATGAAAGATGCCTGAGGCTGTGTTGTGCATTCAATTACTATCGAAAATGACCTGTAGGTTCCGGCACCTTACAGGTCTTGTTTTTAAATATTAATCATGGACTACTTCCAATTTGCCATTCGATGTCCGGCCGCATCTACAGAAATTTTGATTGCCCTATTCAGCACGCAGCCATTCGAGATGTTCGAAGAAAAGGAGGAGGGTTTCGATGCCTTTATTCCCGTTTTGGCGCTAAATGAGGAGGTGGAAAGCTATGTGGAAGAGCTGCGAAAGAACCACGAATTCGCATGTGTGAAAACATTGATCCCGGGACAAAACTGGAACAGTCTCTGGGAATCGAATTTCGAGCCGGTTTTCGTAGGCGATTTCTGTGGCATCCGTGCAGATTTTCACGAACCTTTACAACGGGTGGCACACGAGATTGTCATTAATCCGAAAATGGCTTTTGGAACCGGCCACCACGAAACCACTTTCATGGTAATCCAGCTCATGCAGCAAACAGATTTCAAAGGGAAAATGGTGCTCGACTACGGTTGTGGAACGGGGGTGCTTTCAATACTGGCGTCGAAATTAGGCGCTGCTGAAGTGGACGCCGTTGATATTGAAGAACAATCTTATCTGAATACCATTGACAACGCTGTGGCCAACGACGTTTCGAATGTTCATGCCATCCGCGGCTCATTAGCAGAAGTGCCGGACAGAAGCTACAACATCATCCTTGCTAATATCAACAGGAATGTAATTTTAGACGCTTTGCCCACGTTATTCGGGCGGCTGTTGCCGGGGGGAGTTTTAGTGACTTCGGGTATCCTATTGGCCGATGAGAAAATCGTGGTAAACGCACAGGAAATGGCCGGTTTTAAAACGGATAAAGTTTTGAAAAAGAACAATTGGCTTTCCATAAAGAGCTTTCGCAGGGAGTAATTTTTCAGTCTAAACTTCAGCAAACAAAATCTTGGCACAACCTCTTCGGGTACCCACCCTCATTTTGAAGCAGACAATAAGACCACATGATGAAATTCCGGATTAGTTTTTTTTTCACCTTTATATTTATTTCCACATGGGTAAAGGCCCAACGGTTGGAGGAGTTTTCCGCGGACCCGGCAGAGTTTTATAAGCAACTTGGAGATTTCATGACTTCCCGCAATTCGAAGCCATTGGAAGAGGCTTTCGATGGATTCGGGACCCTGTGGAATAGCGGCGTATTTACGGAATCCGAAAAGGTGCAAATCCACCAGACTGCTGATTTGATGCTGGCGCAAAGGATGACAGCCAACCCGGATTTCAAAAAATACCTGCAAATACTCACCGTGTTAAAAAACGAGGAGAACGGAGGCGCCCGGTTTAAAGCCTGGCACATGGTGGCCGACAGCGTTCTGCTCCATATCACTAATCGCAAGTTAAGACCTTACCGCAAGTTCCTGGATTTCAGTTATCCGTTCCTGGAGCGGGGAGCACTCCGTTTCTCAAATATCGGCACCAAGTGGTTGACCAATGCTGATGCTGAGGATTACCAGCTACTTTTTGAGAATGAGATGCCCGTGGTGAAGTATGACAAGCTAGACCTCATCGCTGAGCAAAAAGGCGATTCCATCGTGATAACAAACACGGCGGGCGTCTATTCTCCCGTAGATGAAATCTGGCAGGGGGAGGGGGGCCGTGTGAGTTGGATGCGTTTCGGCCTCGGGCCGGAGGTGTTTGCCGAATTGGGTACCTACCAGATTGAGACCAAAAAGAGTCTGTACAATGTGGGGAAAGTAAAAATGCATTACCCTTTGTTTTTTGGCAATAGGGTGGTGGAAGGCAGTTTTAGTGATAAAGTAGTTTCGAAAAATAACTCGACCGATGGGTCGTACCCGCGTTTTGAATCCACTGATGAAATTCTCGATGTTAAAAACCTCGGGAAGGGTATCAAATACCGGGGTGGAATTCGCCTGCACGGAACCACGGTTTACGGTTTTGGCACATCTGATGCCAAGGCTGAAATTGAACTGAGCAATAGCAGGAATGAATTGGTATTCCACGGCGAGGCGGCATTGTTTACCATTAAAAGGGAGGAGCGCATTGTGGGTGAACGCGTGGCTTCAACCATCTACTTCGGACAAGATTCCATTTACCATCCTTCGGTAAATTTCAGGTTTGACATTCCCGCAAGGGAGCTAAAACTTTCCCGTGGCAAACGGGGCAGCGACCGCAATCCATTTTACAATTCATTTCACAAGGTGAATATCGATGCCGAAAGGCTCGATTACTCGATGGACAATGATAGCATCTATTTCGACCGCAAGTCGCTAGGTTTTACAAAGCGTATAAATCCAACCGTATTCGAGTCGTTGAAATATTTTGAAGAAAGTGATTACCGGCGGATGCAGAACATCTCCACTACCAACCCCATCGCCCTGCTCAAAGTCGCATTCGAAGAGACAGGGGAGAGGGTGATAGAGGCGGGCCGTGTTGCCCGAAAGCTCAATCCCAATTTTTCAGTAGAAAATATCAACTCCCTGCTTTATGAAATGGTGTCGCAAGGGTTTATCAACTACGACTCCGAAAGCGGCATGGTGGAGTTAAAGGACAAAATCTTTCACTATGCCGATGCCAATCAGAAAAAAGTAGATTTTGACATTCTCAAAATCGCTTCGGAAACCAAGGAGACCAACGGCGTATTCGATTTGAAGGACCGGAGCATCGCTATCAATGGCGTGCAGAATGTGGAATTGAGCCATCCCCAAAAAGTAGCTTTTAAGCCTTACGGCCAAATGGTAAGACTGCGTCAAAACAGGGACATGGATTTTCATGGAAAGCTGTTCGCAGGATTCACCACCTATACAGGCAAAGATTTTCATTTTCAATACGACCCATTTCAGGTAGTACTCGATTCCTGCCGCTATTTCGATATGTTCTTGCCGACAGGCGAATTGGATAAGAAGAGGCGGCCCATCGCATATTCCATCGGTTCCCGCATCGAGCACCTGAATGGTGTGCTTCTCATCGACGCTCCCGGTAATAAATCGGGCCGGGAAGAAATTGAAATTTTCCCCAACTTGGAAAGCAAGAAAAATTCCTTTGTATTTTATGATTATCTCGGGACACAGGGGGGGGCCTATATGCGCGACAGCTTCTATTTCAAATTGGACCCGTTCACCATCCCCAGCCTCGACAGATACACGAAAGACAACATTCAATTCGAGGGACAGATGGTCTCTGCCGGTATTTTCCCTGTTTTTGATGAGACGCTCCTGGTTCGGGAAGACACTTCTCTCGGATTCCTGACCCATACTTCTGAAGCTGGATTTCGCTGTTATCAGGGACAGGGCAACTACAAAGGTCAGATAGACCTTAGCAACAAGGGATTTCTCGGCATGGGTACGCTCAACTATCTCGGCGCCGTGATCAATTCCGAAGATCTGGTTTTTAAACCTAAACAGCTAACAGGCAGCGCCGAGAGGTTCGACCTTGCCGAAGACCGTTCCGGAAAAGTGAAAGTGCCACAGGCCACCGGTGTCGATGTAACTATCGACTGGCGACCTTATGAAGACAGCATGTACGTGAGCTCCAAAGAGGCACCTTTCGAATTGTTCAAGGATGGGCTGCACACACTGAGTGGAACGCTCATTCTCACCCCATCGGGCCTCAAGGCAAGAGGTCTTTTCGATTGGGACAAGGCGAGCATGAACTCCTCATTGTTCAGTTTTGATGCACATGCAGCCTCTGCCGATACTTCTGATTTGAAAATAAAAGCTTTCAACGCAGAAGCCCTTGCCCTTACTACTTCTAATCTGAATGGAAAGGTGGATTTCGATGAACAGATGGGACGGTTCAAAGCCAACGCCGAGTTCCTCACGACAACTTTGCCCTACAACCAATACGAAACCTCTTTCAACGAATTCGATTGGGACATGAAAAAGGAAACGGTGAATTTCAAAGTAAAAGAGGGAAAACTGGGGAGTTTCCGTTCCATTCATCCCGATCAGGATTCACTTTGGTTTCAAGGGAAAAAGGCACTTTACGATCTAAAATCGAATTTTTTGCAAATTGGAGGGGTGCCGTACATCGTCACTTCCGACGCCTTTGTTTATCCCGATTCAGGCATTATTGAGGTGCAGCCGAATGCCGTCATTTCAGAGTTGACCAATGCCCGCATCGTGGCCGATACAATCAATCAATACCACGTCATCAACCGGGCAAAAGTGAAGATTTTGGGGAAGAAAGAGTACCGTGCCAGCGGTTTTTACGAGTACAATATCGGGGATAAAAAGCAGGAAATAGAATTCGCTGAAATCATCGGTACGAGAGTGGGGAAAGGCTCGAGTAGCACCAAAGCTTCGGTCACACGTGCCATTGGTCAGGTAAAGGAACGCGATAAATTTTACATTGACCATAAAACCATGTTTCAGGGAACTATCAGCTTGGAGGCCGACAAACCAAACCTTGGGTTCAAGGGATTCGCCAAATTACAATCCCAATCACTTCCGTCCACAAATTGGTTTTCGCTGAAATGTGAAGGAGACAAAAACGACCTGTCGATAGCATATGATACGCCATTGAGTCCCGATGGCGAGCGGCTGTATACGGGCCTGTACCTGAGTAAGGAAACAGCGAGCGCATATCCACGGGTTATGATGCCCAAGTATTTCAGAAAGGATAGGGCCGTACTACCAGTCACGGGCATTATTCAATACGATGAAAAGAGGGACAAATTCTTATTTGGCGACTCCCTGAAAGTGCTGGGAGGCTCTTCTGTGCTCCGGGGCAACAAGCTGGTGTACGACAACAAAACCGGCAAAATTGACATGGAGGGCAAGCTGAATTTGGGAAGTGCCCTCAAAAATGTGAGCGTTCAGGCGGCCGGGAACGTCAGTACACAATTTGGTGAGATGCTCGTAGACACGCTCATGGGTACGGCAACAATGAATTCTGATTTGAAGGCTGAGGTGATGTTGGGCACCAAGATTATCCTTCCACAGTCATTGATGAAAATAATGACGAATGATTTCCAGTCGAGCACTTTTGATGCCACCCCCATTGTATTTGCCAAAGACATGAATTTTTACCGGCGTACTGTGTCAGAGATTTTTCCCAAGAATGAAGAAATGCAACAGGCCATCGACGGCATCAGCATCGGCACTTTAGTGATTCCGAAAAAATACAATGACTTTTCGTTCCTGTTCGACAAAATACCGATGACCTGGGATCGCGATTATCAATCCTTCGTATCAACGACTAAAAAAATAGGTCTGATGAGCATAGACGGCGAACCCATCAATACCTATGTCACTGGCTACATTGAGGTGAAAATGCCCACAAACGAAGACGACCGGCTGTACATTTATTTAAAATCGCCAAGCCAACTTTACTACTTTTTCGGTTACCGCCAGGGCGTTTTGAACGTGGTGTCCAACAACACGCGTTTCATGGATGAATTATTGGGATTAAAAGTAAAAGAACTCATCATCAAAGTTTCCGATGATGAAGTCTATGAAATAGCGCCGGTTGAGGAAGGCACAGCACGGGCATTCGTCAACCGAATAGAAGCCGTGCTGAAGAATTGACGT
>CAZPHZ010000097.1:0-9968 GCA_964586035.1 uncultured Saprospiraceae bacterium | reverse complement strand
GCAGAAACGGCCTATCAGACGGGAAACTATGAACGAGCAGTGACCAGCTTCACCGATTACGTGAGAAAATTCCCACGGGGAGTGAAGATTTTGTTGGCACATTACCACCGTGGTGAGAGTTACGCCGTTCTGAAACAATACTCTCAAGCTTTGAAGGATTATGATTGGATAATTGATCAGGGCCAGGGCAAATACTTTGTGGAAGCATTGAAAAAAGGAGCGGCCATTGCTTATCACAACGAAAAGGATTTCCGCAAAGCATACGATTATTATTCACAGTTCGAATCGTTGGCTACGTCTACGCAAGACAAATTCGAAGCCCAATTGGGTTCCATGCGGGCAGCCTACCGCCTCGGAGACGAAGCGGCTGTTCAATCCAGCGCCCGCAAAGTGGCCAACAACCCCTCAGCCTCACCAGAGCAAATGGCAACGGCAGAGTTTTATCTCGCCAAAATAGCTTTCGACAAAGAGGATTACACGCTTGCCATGCAATCGTTCCAGCAAGTGTTGAAGTTTAGTGACAATGAGCAAACTGCGGAAGCCCGCTACCTAATCGCCATGATTTACTATCACCAACGCGATTTGGACAAGGCGAAACAGCAATGCCTCGAAAATAACAACGAAAATTCCGGCTACCCATATTGGGTGGGGAAAAGCCTGCTCCTGCTCGCCGATGTTTTTGCAGAACAGGGCGACCTGTTCAGCGCCAAAACGGTACTCGAGGCTTTGATTGAAAACTACGAAACACAGGGCGATGACATTTTGCCAACGGCCCGCCAAAAATTGGCAACGCTCAACCAAAGAGCAGCCGGTTCGAGCCGGCTTGAAACCGAAACGGATACCAATTTTATGGATAATGGGAATGGTGGAAATAATTGACGCTGCCGGAATTTGGTAAGAAGTCAGGCCCATTGTGAAAAGTAGAATTCCAAAAAATATTCAACGACAAAAAAAAGACATGAGAACGAAAAAAGTCCATCTTGTTTTTTCGATAGCAGCAATGCTGATTTCGGTGCTGACCCTTCGGTCTCAACCGGGCGGAAACCTGCCGAGTGAGAAAGTGGAAGTCATCAAGATTTTTGAGGCCAAATTGGCCGAGAGTGAAAAGGTGAATCTGTCTCCTCAGTTGCCGCCTGCGGACACAAGCATAAGTCACCAGTATTACGAGGTGCCTGCCCGGGAATTCTACGTGGACTATCCTGCGCCGCGCATTCGCCCGATTTCTTACAATTCGGGGGAGGAAATCCCCGACGCTTATAAAGCTTATGCAAAACTTGGCGGTGGGCTCCCTGCTTCCATTTTCGCCGATGGCTCATTCAATACCGTGGTGAAACGGAGCCAAAAGAGTTCGTACAACGTGGGGCTGAACATACACCACCACTCCGCAGATTTTTCAACAAACGATATTGAAAACCAGTCATTCGGCCTGACAAGAGCAGAGGGGAAAGGCACCTATTATTTCGAGCAGGGCTTTGCCGTTGGCACCAACCTGGGATTTACCTCCGATAAGGTGCATTATTACGGGTACAGCCTGGACCCTTTTAATAATGAACATGATGTGCCTGCAGATGCCGTCAAGCAGCTTTACAGCACCTTTGATTTTGGCTCCCGGATATTTAATGGGGTTCGCACTGCCGGTGACCTCAACTACAACGCGGGAATAGACTTTTACCGCCACACCGATAGTTTCGCCGCAGGCGAAACGGGGTTTAAATTTAATATGAAAGGCACGAAATGGATTGCCGGGAAACACTCCTTCGATTTGAAGCTGACCACGGATTTCACCTGGTACAACGATACCATGCTGACCAATCAGACGCTTCACAATTACACACTCGCCCCTGCTTTCACCTTTCATGGCCGCGCTTTCAAATTAAAAGGGGGAGGTAAATTGATTTCCAGCAATGATGAGTTTTTTCTCTTTCCCGACATAGAATTGGTCCTCAACCTGACAGGCAATGAGCTCGCACTGTTTGCCGGTGTCACGGGTGGGTTGCAAAAGAATACTTTCCGGTCGCTCAGTGGTTACAACCCATACATCCATACACGATTACCGGAGAATACGCTTAGAAATACAAAGTTTTTCAAAGGCTATGCCGGGGTGCGTGGCAACCTGAAAATATTCGAATACACAGCAGAGGCAAGCTTCAAGCCCGCCAACGACATAGCGCTGTACAAATACCGCTTTGACAACGACCTTATTTACGATTTTGACGTGGTGTATGACGACATCGACATTGCAAATATCAGCGGCTCTATCAAAGCAGTTCCTTTGAAAGGTCTGGAACTCACAGGCACCCTTAGTCAAAGTTTTTTCAATACCAAACTGGAGGACAAAGCCTGGCACCTGCCTTCGCTGGAAGTGAATTTCAAAGCGGTTTACATCACATCCGACGGGAAGCTAAAAGCCAATGCCCAGGTTTTTCTCGAAAACGGTGTATGGGCAAACATCGACCCTGTACCGGGAAAATTCGAAAACCTCAACAGCCTCTTCGACCTGAGTCTCGGCGCCGAATATTGGTTTGCCAAAAATTTCGCCGCATTTATCGACGTGAACAATTTACTCGACAATAAGCGGGAGCGATGGTACTACTATCCCACTTACGGCACCAATGTGCTGGGGGGTATTTCATTGCGCTTCTAATATCCGCCAATCCATTCGTTTAAGTTATAAAAACAGGGTTGCACACCGCCTGGTGGCAACCCTGAAAGATAAATGTATTCTAATACCTTTTATTTTCTCACCTCCACATATCCGCTGAATTTCTGCATTCGCCCGTTTAATTCCACATCGAGAATGTAGAAATAGGTGCCATCAGCTAAGTAGGTATTTTTGTAAATGGCCTTCCACGGGCGGGCGTTGGTGTACCGGTCGGTTTCGTACACACGGTTGCCCCAGCGGTTGAAGATTATCAAATGATTGTTGGGATATAGCTCTATATTCTTTATTCTGAAATAATCGTTGATACCATCTTCGTTAGGGCTAAAGCCATTGTAAATCACGAGGTCGGTGGTGGTGTCAACTACTTCGATGATGACGTAGGTTGTATCACATACCCCAAGGTCGTCGCAGAGCACCATACAGGCCTGGTCTTCCCCAACAGACAGACCCAGAACATCCATGCACTCGTTGCCGCCCAGAACCAGTTGTGAATTGAACGTCAGCGATTCACAGGCATTTGTCAACATTTCAGGTGTTCCGTATAATTCATCAGTTCCCAGGCAGACCTGTTCGCTGCCATCGAGAGGCACCGTTATGTATATGGTGTCCGTCGTGGGGCCTTGCCCCTCCAGGATGTTGATGTAAAGCGTATCGGTACAACCTGTCAAAGGATCCTGCACCACAAAAGTATGGCTGGGCTGGTTGTCCACCCATATACTCGGATTGTAGTCTGCGAGGGTGTTCACCTGCATAGTCAATGTTGTGTTGGTCCCGATGTGCGTAATAATCAAGTTGCCGTAAGCTGAACTTGGCGACCCACCGCTTAGACTGCTTTGGATGCTGTTGTTTACCCAGTTTCCGAAGGGGTCGAGCTGGTTCATATAATTTACCAATTCCGAAATGGTGTTGAATTGGAGCGTTGCTGGTTGCACGCCACCGTAAAGCCACGCATCGAGGCGGAAAGGCGGGGCGCCGAGATTTAAAAGTGCTCCATAACCATAGTAGTAGGAATTGTAAACGCAAGCTCCAATGTCTCCAGAGTAGGCAGCGCCATCCAATTCGAGGTCGAAAATGGAGATGTCGGGCTGGTCGGTCGGCAGGCACACTTCATTGAGCCCTTGTTGCAATACAACGTTGAATGTGTCCACATAAAACGCATCTTCGCAAGGGCAGTCCAGTACAAGTGTCAGATCCGAGAGGGTTGTGGAACACCCCAATTGGTCGGTTACTACTACATTGTATGGCACATCCGGCAGCAGCCCGGTAGCTGTGGCTGAGGTTTGGCCATCACTCCACTGGTAGGTGTAGCCGCCATTTCCACCTGCCACTGTCAATTCTATGATTCCATCGTTACCAGCACAACTCACAGCCTGTGCTGTTGTGGAAATATCCCATTCCGCAGGGCCTGTGACGGTGACCGGTACTTCTGCTGTGCAGTTGCCAAGGGAATATCTCACGATATAATTTCCGGCAGGCACTTGCATCCATGGTGTCTGGCCTTTAAAACTGTTATTGTCATCGAATATATCGTACACGATTCCCGAGTTTGACAGGATGGAGCCGAACTCGCCCGGACAGGTGTAACTGTTCACGGTAACGCTATCGGCAGAGATTTCAACAACGGGCATATCCGGCAACTGCACCTGGAAGGAATTCGTGCATCCGACGGCATCTGTGATCTTCACGTCAGCCATGCCATCGTACAATCCCTGCACGCATCCTTGTGCATCCACAGCGTTTGCCGGAGGCGTACCAAGGGTCGACTCAATGAGGTAAGGTGCCACTCCGCCAGATATTTGCAAACAAATTGCGCCATCATTTACTCCGCAGGTACTCGGTGGCGTGCTGACTGCCACGAACGAAAGTGGTGGCGTCCCTTCCACTACAAATGCAGCGTAAGTCACGCAATTATTTACGAGGTCTTCGACTTCAATGACATAGGCCCCTTCAGGTAACCCATTCACAGTGATGTCCTCGTCAGGCATGCCAAAGTCGGACAATCCCCCATTTAATATGGTGTAAGAGAAGGGGTTATCTCCTGCCACGCTAAATGTGACGTTTCCATTGCTGCTGCCGCAAAATGCATTTGAAACGCCATTCACCGTGGCCAGTGGGCCATCAGAGGGTGCCAGGGTAATGGAATAGGAATCAGAGCAGCCGTTTTCATCTGTGACGGTCACGGCATAGATTCCGGCGCCTAATCCGGTCTGACTGCTTGTTGCAGGCAATGGGCTGCCGTTGGTATCTGTCCAATTGAAAGTGGCACCACCGGGCAGGTTTTCTAAAATGATGCTGCCATCGTCACTGCTGCAGGACGGACTGCTTAGCCCGGTTGTGATGTTGAAGTTTGCCACCGTACTGCTTACCTCTACGACGGCAGGTACCACACATCCGAAATCATCGGTGAAGATGACCACGTAAGTGGCGGGGTCCAAACCAGGTATGGCGAGTTGGGTGGTATTCAGGGTCAAATCATTGCTAATGAGGTCGTTGTTTTTAAAAACATCGTAAGTATAGGGTGACTGTCCGCCATTTAATGTGATGTTGATGGAACCGTCGGCGGTATTTCCACAGGATGATGGTTGGGCTGAGGCATCCGCGAGGGTGAATGCGCTGGCAACACCGGAAATGGTCGCCGTAGAAATATCGGAACATCCATCTGCAGTATTGGTCTCCACCTGATAGGCTCCAGCGGAGAGATTATCAAATGTTACTGTCGTTTGACTGCTGGAGAGGGTAGCGACGGGACTTGTCAGGTTTGATGTGCTGTATAGATTGAAAATATAGGGCGTTGCACCTCCACTGACTTGCACAGTAAGGCTGCCGTTGTTAGCGCTACTCGAACAATCCGTCGCAGGTTGGTCGATGATAGATATGATGCTCACAGGTTCAGGTTCTGCCACGGTAGCGGTAGAAGTTGCCACGCATCCGGAATTCGTCTCCGTGATGGTGACTATGTAGGCACCACCGGCCAGTCCTGTCAGGTTTTGGGAAGTGTCCCCGGCAACGCCGGGTCCATCCCAACCAAAGGTGTAATCTCCACTTCCGGATGTGGTGAGGTCTATGGCTCCATTGCTGCCTTCACATACCGAAACATCGGTGATGTTGAGCGAGGCAATGGGATCGAAATTGGTAATGTTAATCGTACTGAGCAGGTTGTCTTGGCAACCCGCCTGGTCTACCATGAGCGCTATGTTTTTGTTGCCGGGTGTATTCCATGAAACCACGAGGGTAGCTCCTTCGGGTTCTGTGGCAGTGGCCGGGCTCGAGTACACTATTTGAGCACCGTCCAGGCTCCAGTTGAGCGAGGAGGATGCGCTTGCTGTGCCATCGAAATTCAAAGTGACTTGTCCATCGGTACAGGAGGGCGACGAATTTGTGAAAGATGCTGTGGGCAAAGGTAGTTCTGTCAGGGCAAATCCCTCCGTGGTAGTACAGCCATTTATACCCGTTATTTCCACCGAATAGGTGACTGTACCAGCTGACGGTACCACGTCGAAATTTAGTGTATTCCCGGAAGAAGCATCGCCAGTAAAAGTGCCGCTACCACTGATGGTGTAACTTTGAATATCAATGCTCGATTGCAGCGAAATAGACGCGCTGCTGTTTTCACAAAGGTTAAAATCGGCTACTGGATTGGTGATGGTTGGGTCGGCCGGCGAATTCAATATCACTTGCGAGACATTGTTGACTACACAATTTCCACCGGCATACGCCACCGCCACATCATAAGTGCCTGCCGGCAAAAGGGTGAAGAGGCTATCGATGGTCCAGGTTGCACCTCCATCGATGCTGAATTGCAGCGAATTTGCGCTATTGCTGGTGCCCGAGACTAAAATGGAGCCATTGTCGATAAAGCAAGATGTAGGGTCAAAAGCTGTCACTGCATCAAGGCTCGGAGGGGTAGGTTCTGTAAGCGAAAATGAAGCGCCACTTTGGGCACAAGACAAATTCGAGTTGGCCACCATGGGCTGGTAAGTGCCAGGGGCGAGGTTGGGGAAGTTGCTGCTGGCCTGCCAGGTCGCACCGCCATCCACGCTATATTGCAGTGGTGCAATGCCGCCCGAACCAGAAAGTACAACTGCACCGTCGTTGGTGCCACAACCGCTCGGCTGAACGGTGCTTGCAGAACCGAAAACTGGCGATACGGGAGCGTCCACCGGAACGGGATTGAAATTAAATGCTATGGGACATAATCCATTGCCGTTTCTGACCATGACATTGTAGTCACCGGCTTGAAGGCCGCTGAAGATTTTATTGCTTTGCCAGGTGGCACCGTTGTCTATGCTGTATTCAAGAGAGCCTGCTCCTGTCGCCACGATTTCAATTTCACCATCAGCCAAAGCGCAATCAGTCTGATTGGCCACGTTCACTTCCACGATAATGGGCTTATTCGCCACTGTCACCGTGACAGCATTGGTACTGGTGCATCCACCGGCATCGGCCGCCACAACCGAATAAACAGTTGTCACAGCGGGATTCGACATAGGGTTGAGACTTGTAGAATCGCTCAGCCCTGTCGCAGGGCTCCACGTCGCCGACGTAGCGGCGGCAGGAGCTTCCAGTTGTACTGAATCGCCAATACAAATTGCGAATGAATCAGTAGGAACGGCTCCGGGACCAGAAAAAACGGTGACGAAATCGGAAATCGTTGCAGAGCAACCATCTCCGGTCGTCACCGTCAATGAAACCTCAAAATTCCCGGAAATGGAATAAATATGAGAGGGACTCTCTTCTGCCGATGGTGGTGTTCCATCTGCAAAGTCCCAATTCCAGGAAGAAATTGTCCCAATAGAAGTTGTCGTATTTACAAAAAAGACCGTGTCCTTTTCACAGGCGTCGTTGGCCGTGAAACTTGCAACCGGCGGTTCAGCCACCGTAACGGTCACTTGGTCAGATGAAACACAGCCCGTCGAGTCGGTCTGTGTTACAGTATAAGTCGTTGTCGTAGTTGGGCTTGCCATCGGTGACGGACAGTCCGAGCAGTTGAGGCCTGCTGTAGGTGACCATACCAGTGATCCGGAATTACCTGTTACACTTAACGCTGTGCTATCTCCAACACAAATGGTTGTTCCGCCACTGGCTACGATGGAGGAACCGCAAGGTGCGCAGTCTTCGGCAGGTTGATTTACCACACAGACAGGTGCATCTGCGCCGCCGAAACCACTGACTGTGAGTTGCTGTCCGACATTGGCACTTTGGCTATTCGGTGGATAAAACGGGTCGGTAGTATTGTCCATGAGGAATACGCTCCCTCCCTGACAGGCTCCACTATTTTCAAAAGTAAAAAGTGGTGTTTTCACAGCTTTCTGATAAGGGATACCCTGTGTGCCGGGGCTGGCGAGTATAAATGAAATATAATCACTTGCCGTGTCTTCCGGTGGTGAGGAATATGTGGAGGCCAGACTGAAGTTTACGCCAGGGACTAAACTGGTCAAGTTGTTTGCCACAAATCCTCCGGCGGGAACCTTCACCGTCCATTGCGCCGATGATGTGATGTTAAACGGAAAATTCCAGGTAGTATCAGGGGTCATCGATACCTGAAAAGCGCCCGATGGCAATTGTTCCAATTCGTAACTGATAAGACATGCTGGAGGTGCCGGAGGCGGCACAGCACCGCACGCTGCTACGCTATTGGCGCTCAGACAAACGTTCATGGCGCCACCATAGCCAGAAGTAGACAATTGCTGACCCACGTCTGCATTTTGCGCATTTGGCGGGAAAAAGGGGTCGGTATTTGACATCAGGTAGATGCTGTCCCCGGAGCATACGCCCGTATTTTCAAAAGTAAATAAATGCACCACGCTTCCCGTAGAATATGGGATGGCGGTTGTGTTGGTTGTTGTAAGATTAAAGGTGATGTAGTCGAAGCCGGGCTCTTCAGCAGGGGCCGGATAAAATGTGCTAACGGCGAAATTCGTATTCAATGTTTGCGGGGTCAGGTTCGCAATTTCAAATCCTCCCGTTGGCACTTTGAGCGTAACCTGGGCATTGTATGTAGTGTCATCGGGCGAGGAATACGTCACATCTGTGAGCATGTTCACCTGGTAAAAACCATCATTGAGATATTCCAACTCATAAGTTACGTAGCAAGGCTCCGGCGGGCAATCATTGAGCACATAGTTGCCGATTGAATTCTCGCAGTTGTTGTCGATATCCCTTACCCATAAATCATAAGGACCTGCGGCCAAAGAGTCGAACAAGCTGGCACTTTGCCAAACAGGTGGTGTGCCAATACCGTATTCCAGCGTGCCGCCGATGTCGCTGAATGCATTCACAGTGATAGTTCCATCGGATGCGCCACAAGAAGGATCGACGAGGTCTACACTGGTCACGGATGCAGCGAGTGGGCCGCTCATTTCAAATGAGCCGATATTGACGATGCAAATTGCAGCGATATCCCGAACGATTATTTCGTAGAATTGTCCGGCTGTCAGGTTGTTGAAAATTGGACTTGATTGATAAAATACCCCTGCATCAATGGAATATTGAAGAGGCAAGCCATTGGTATTGGTGGCCACTATTTCTATGCTGCCGTCAGCCACACCACATTGCGACGGGCTGTTTATTATCACGTCAAAAACTTCAATACCACATGCACTGAGAGGAGTACAATCTGCCGCAAAAGCACCGTAGTTGCCTGTGTAAGCGTTCACACCTATGCCCGCGCCAACAATGGCTATCTGGTTGCCGACATTTATGCTTTGTGAGTTAGGCGGCATAAATGGGTCGGTGTCGTGGTCGATGAGCTCCAAGGCGCCGGTACAACTGCCAGTATTCGTAAATTCAAACATGGGTATTTCTACCCCGGTGGTGAATGAAAAGGCGTTGGTTGCACCCTGCAAGCCGAACACGATGTAGTCAAATCCTGGGTTTTCAGTGGGAGCTACAATGGTGGAATTATTGCTCCAGTTGCCGGCGATACCGGTAACAGTGCCCACGGTAAATCCTCCCGTTGGAACCACTACTGTCACCTGGGAAGATGGAACGGCGTTGAATGGAGCCGTCCACGTTGCATCAGGCGTTAGAACCACCCGATAAGTGGTGTTGTCGGGAAGCAGTTTCACCTTAAATTTTACCTGTGCAAAAGACGGTAAGGCAAAGCAAAGGAGGGCAAATGCCAGTTTGAGACGAGGTTTCATAGTACTTCAGTGATTAGAAATCGTCAAGAGGAAAAATGCTGCGACAGGTGGAAGAGGGGCTTCCTGTTTTAATGAGAGGGAAATGTTCCCGACTTTCTCCTATTGAAAATTAAAACCAATAAAACGGGGGGATGCGGAGAGGGTGGGGACTACATACAGCAAAG
>CAZPHZ010000096.1:0-10180 GCA_964586035.1 uncultured Saprospiraceae bacterium | reverse complement strand
TGTGGAGTCAGCCTATCAGATGGTGGTGGCTTGCGGCGCCGACGGTTCGGTGAACGAGATTTCCGGTCAGCTCACCTGGAGCGAAACAGTGTTGGGGGTGTTGCCTTGCGGCAGTGGCAATGGCTTTGCCATGCACCTCGGTATCGGCCGGAATGTGGCAAATGCAATTGAATTCCTCAATACAGGAGAGACCATCGATATCGATACATGCCTCATGAACGACAAGACTTTTGTCAATCTGGCCGGTGTGGGCTTCGACGGAAGGGTCGCCAACCGAATCCACGGAAGCAGAGTCCGCGGTTTTTGGGGCTATTTAAAATTCGCATTTCAGGAGACTTTGCGATTCGAAATGTTGCCACTTGAAATTGAACTCGATGGTCACATCTTGCGGCGCACCTGTCTGTTGGTGGAAGTGGCCAATGCCCCGGTTTATGGGTATGGGTTTTCCATTGTGCCTCCGGCAAAACTCAACGACGGGAAACTCGAATTACTCATTGTGAACCGGGCTCCGAAATGGCGTTATCTTTTGGAAGGGTGGAGGTTCCTCAACGCCTCGTTTCACAAAAGCAGATTCGTGGAGTGCTATTCCGGAAAAAACATTAACGTGACACCTTTTCATCCCACTGCTGCCCACATAGATGGAGAAGGTTTTGAACTTCCAGGCCCTGCACGTTTCAGTATCCGCCCACACTCGCTGAAAGTGATGGTGCCGAAGTATTATGTTTCAAAATTAGAACATCCGAGGGCCGTCGCCATGGCAACTTAGTGCCTCCAAAATACATCCAGGCAGTCCAACTGGCATCAATGTTGCAAATTCTCTATTTGATTCCCGTCATTCATATCCCCCCGGATAAAATTGTTGGACCATGACATTTGTGAAACCATTTCTTTTGGCATTTCTGTTTGTCGGTGCGTTTTGTACCTCATCTTTTTCCCAAATAAAATTCAAATTGCAGTGGTTGCCGGATAGCCTTGCCTGGGGTATTTTTGCCATGCCTGAGGCTGGCGTATCCCCGTCGTCGTACCTACTTGTTGGGTCGGGGCAGGCAACCGTCGTAGTGCCAACCGGAACCACGTTTGTCAATTTGAAGAACTTCAGCGGCAACTGGGAACAAAACGCCATGGTTCCTCACCCTGTGGAGAACCCGGCCATGGATTACATTTCATTCGGGTTCATGACGGCGGAGCCCCCGCTCAAAGTTTACGCGGGAGAAGAAACCCTGTTGTTTACCTTTCAAAATGGAAAGGCTGATTATCCCGAAATAATGAGCCTAATCACCAAAGACGACCCGTTCAACATTTTCCCGAATTCTGTGAATGCCAATCCCGGCAATGACATCACAATTTTGGATGGCCAAACCGGAGGCATGTATTATTTTACAGGAATCTATGGTCATAATGCATGGGATCCCCGCCCTGAACACCAGGTGATGCAGGGCCCCTTTAGAAAAGGGGACGACAAACCCAATAAGATAGCAGTGATAAGACCTTGAGACAATGAGCAATGAGCAATGAACAATGAGCAATGAACAATGAGCAATGAACAGTGAACAGTGAACAGTGAACAATGACCGAAGGAAGTCCCGTACCGAAGGTCGGGATGAACAATGAACAATGAGAAATGAACAATGAGCAATGAACAGTGAACAGTGAACAATGACCGAAGGAAGTCCCGCAACAAAAGTCGGGATGAGGTAATGAACCCATTCCTGCCATTCTTGCCTGCTTTTATCTATCAAACCTGCCAGCACGTCATATTTTTCCCGATGGAACGGATTGTGTGAAGCGAAATGCATGTTAGGAACCTCTCCTTATTGTTATCTTTGCGCACCTTTTTTAAGACCTTAGAAAGTTTGGACAATAGACATCAGACTCGAAATTTCTTCACTGCTTGTCTGATATCTACCTTCTGATAATCTAACAGCTCAATAATAGACTATGCTCGGCATTTTCAAAAAGCTCATCAAGAATAAAAGCGAACGTGATTTTAGTAAATACAGCCCTCTCGTTGACCAGGTCAATGAAGAATTTGAAAAACTCGATGGACTGAGTCACGATGAATTGCGGAGCAAAACAATGGAATTTCGTGAGCGCATTGCGAGTCATCTTGCCGGTATCGACGATGACATCAAAACTGTACGCGCTCAAGCCAACGAAACAGAGGATATTCACGAAAAAGAGGAGCTTTTCAAAGAGTTGGACGAACTGAAAAAAGAGCGGGATAGTCACCGTGAGGATATCCTCAATGAGATGCTGCCCGAAGCTTTTGCAGTGGTAAAAGAGACGGCACGGCGTTTCAAAGACAACGATACCATTTCTGTGACTGCTACTGATCACGACCGTGATATGGCGGCCAACCAGCAAAAGGATTATGTAACAATAGTGGGCGATAAAGCCATCTGGAAAAATAGTTGGGTTGCTGCCGGAGGTGACATCACCTGGAATATGGTGCACTACGACGTACAGCTCATTGGGGGTATGGTTTTGCACGAAGGCAAAATTGCAGAGATGGCAACCGGTGAAGGTAAAACCCTCGTGGCTACTTTGCCTGCCTACCTCAACGGTCTCAGTGGCGAGGGTGTGCACGTGGTTACTGTAAACGATTACCTCGCCCGGCGTGACAGTGAATGGATAGGCCCCATCTTCGAGTTTTTGATGCTCACCATTGACTGCATTGACAAATACCGCCCTCATTCGCCAGAGCGCAGGGCGGCATATCTCTGCGACATTACCTACGGCACAAATAACGAGTTTGGCTTCGACTACCTGCGCGATAATATGGTGCGGTCGCTCGATGAAATGGTGCAACGCAAGCACCATTATACGATGATTGACGAGGTGGATAGCGTCTTGATTGACGATGCTCGAACTCCGCTTATCATTTCCGGTCCGGTTGGAGCAGGTGAGGAAGAATTGGAATACAAAGAGCTAAAACCCGAAGTGGAAAAGTTGCTGGCCGCGCAGAAACAGCTTTCAAGTAAGTATTTGGCAGCGGCAAAAAAACTATTCAACGAGGGCGACACTGGCCTCGAAGAAGGGGAGATAGGTATGTTTTTGTTGAGGGCTCACCGGGCGTTGCCCAAAAACAGGCCGCTTATTAAATTCCTGAGTGAGGAGGGCGTGAAAGTCATCCTGCAAAAAGCAGAAAACCACTACATGCAGGAAAACTCCAAACACATGCACTTAGTCGATGAACCACTGCTTTTCTACATCGACGAGAAAAACCGGTCCGTAGAGCTGACCGACAACGGTGCAGAATACTTAGCCAAAGGAAAAGACGACCCCGGATTTTTCGTTATGCCGGATATCGCGGCAAGTATGGTGGATATTGACACAAACACCGAGCTTGACGATAAAGAAAAAGAAGAAGCTAAAATAAAGCTGTCACAGGATTTTGCCGTAAAATCGAAGCGTCTCCACGTGATGTACCAGCTTCTCAAAGCATACACCTTATTTGAAAAAGACGAGGAATACATTGTAATGAATGGTGAGGTGAAAATTGTGGACGAACAGACCGGCAGGATGATGGAAGGCCGCCGCTATTCCGATGGGCTTCACCAGGCCCTCGAAGCCAAAGAAAGCGTAAAAGTTGGCGAAGCCACACAAACCTACGCCACGGTGACTCTGCAAAACTACTTCCGGATGTACCATAAGCTCTCCGGCATGACAGGTACCGCCGAAACGGAGGCCAAAGAATTGTGGGACATCTACAAAATGGACGTCTCCGTCATTCCAACCAATGTCCCGGTCATCCGGCATGATACTGACGATGAAGTTTACAAAACCGAAAAAGAGAAGTTCAATGCCGTGGTGGAAAGAATAACCTTGCTCAGCAAAGCCGGCCGCCCGGTCTTGGTGGGTACCACTTCGGTAGATATATCTGAAAAACTGAGCCGGTTTTTGCACATGCGGGGCGTTAACCACGAAGTGCTCAACGCCAAACAGCACCAGCGGGAAGCTTTTATAGTCTCCCGGGCCGGACAGCAGGACGACAAGGGGCACGGCAACGTCACCATTGCTACCAACATGGCTGGCCGTGGTACAGACATTAAGCTGGCGCCCGAAACCCTCTTCGACGTGGTGAAGGTTGAAAAAAACTCAGAGGCCAAGGGCGGCTATTATTACACCATACGGCAAGGGGGCACCGGCAATGAAATGAAACTGGACCTGTCGCATGAGTTGGCTCCGGCCTTTCAATTGAAACCCGATGCAAAACGGCTGGGAGGACTGGCCATCGTCGGCACCGAGCGCCACGACAGCCGCCGGGTAGACCGCCAGTTGCGAGGCCGCTCAGGCCGCCAGGGAGACCCGGGTTCTTCACAGTTTTATGTTTCTCTCGAAGACAATCTGATGCGGCTTTTTCAATCCGAGCGCATTGCGTCATTGATGGATAGAATGGGCCACGAAGAAGGCGATGTCATTCAACACAGCATGGTCACGAAGAGCATTGAGCGGGCGCAGAGAAAAGTGGAAGAGAACAACTTCGGCATTCGTAAACGGCTCCTCGAGTATGACGACGTAATGAACATTCAGCGCGAGGCCATTTATAAAAAACGGTACAATGCCTTGAGTGGGGAACGCCTTCAAGTGGATTTGGACATGATGTTCCGCTCCATGACCGAGGGGCTGGTGCGCATGCACAAAGAGGGTGGCAATTTTCAGACTTTCCGGCAGGACAGCATGAGCGAACTGGGGCTTGACCCCAAAATTAGCGAGGGAGATTTTCTGTCACTAAGTGAAAATGAGTTGGTGGAGCGGTACCAGGAGCAATATTTCGAGTTTTATCACCGAAAAGAGCAGCAACTCATTGAGTTACTGTTGCCGACCATTCAACGCGTTTTCGAGAACGAAGGCCATCGTTACCGCCGGATATCAGTGCCTTATACTGACGGCCGGAGCCGCATGCTTCCCATTGCCGCTGAATTGGAAGATGCCGTGAAATCGAATGGCAAGTCTATTATGCGAGACATTGAAAAGGCCATTACCTTAGCAATTATTGACGATAAGTGGAAGGAGCACCTGCGCTCTATGGACGAATTGAAAGACAAGGTGCAGGGAGCCAGTTTTGAGCAGAAAGACCCGTTAGTCATTTATAAAATGGAGGCATTTAAGCTTTTCGAAGACCTGGTTTACGGTATAAACGAAGAGGCGACGTCCTACCTGTCGAAAGGCATGCTGGCTATGCCGGAAAATCAGCAGGTGCAGCAAGCCCGCGAACCGCGAAAGACAGATTTGAGCAAGTTGCGCACTAGCCGCCCCGAAACTGGCGGTTCTTCGTCGGAAGCTGCGCGGGCGCATGCTGCAGCTGAAGGAGTATCACGGCCAAAGCAGCAGGAAACCATTAAACGCAACCAGCCCAAAGTGGGAAGAAACGCCCCCTGTCCCTGTGGGTCCGGCAAGAAATTCAAACATTGTCACGGAAAGGCTTGAAACCTTCTTACGTAAACTATATTCCGGGGGCTTGGAAATAGGTATTTCTTTTCCCTCCACACTTCACATTTTTTTGAAAAAACAAACATGAAAAACATTTCACTCATCCTGAACATCGTGCTTCTCGTGGCGGTGGCCTTTCTTTTTATTGACAAATTTTCCACACCAAAAGGGGCAGGCACCCCGGAGGCGATGGCGCAGGAAGGTGCCGGGCACCCGGTGAAAATAATGACCATCAACCTGGACAGCCTGCATGCGAAAAGCGAATTGTTTCAAGCAAAAAAAGCCGAACTTGAGAAGCGCCAGGCTGATGCTGAAGCAGCCCTTAAGGCCAAAGGCCGTTCTTTTGACAAGGAATTGGCAGCCTACCAGAAAAGATTGCAAGGAGGGAATATTACTCCTAAAGAGGCCCAGGCCATTGAGAAAAGCCTTACGCAAAAGCAGCAGTCTTTTCAGGCAGAGCAGGAGCGGCTGGCAAACGAGATAATGGCCGATACTGATAAATTCAACTCGGAATTCACCTTTCGTGTCCGCAATTATCTCGACTCGCTGAAACAGGAGTTGGGCTACGACTACATTCTCGTTACCGGCAGCGGCAGCCCCGTGTTGGTGTCCAACGAGCAAATGGACATTACCGAATCCATTCTGACACTGCTCAACAAGAAAGGTTAGGGATACCAGAAAAAGCGAATTAAATGTTTGGAGAATAGCCAAGCCTGTGTACCTTCGCACCCGCTTATGAAAAACAAAAGCGTTTTTCTAAAGATAAACATCGCGGAGTGGAGCAGTTGGTAGCTCGTTGGGCTCATAACCCAAAGGTCGCAGGTTCAAGTCCTGCCTCCGCCACAAAGCAAAGGTCATCCGACAACGGGTGGCCTTTTTTTATTTACCACGTTAGCATTTTTATTCACCGAGCTTCCGTAAAATCTACACTGGTTACATCTCCAATTTGGACTCCCGGTTTCTCGCACAATGTACTGGGGACGAAAGGCTGTACCGTAAAATTCCGGCCTTGGGTGGTGTTACATGCAGAAGAATGCCATACAAAGGCCGAAGCCCTACGCAGGAAAAAAGCACTAAAGACGGCTGCGGGCAGGCGGTATATCTGGTCAGAGATTGACGAGAAATACCGTGAGGAAACCTTGACGTCCATTGGGCACTAATCTCCCAGCAGGCGGACACAGGTTTAAATTCAATACGCCACAAATCAAAGGCTATCCACAAAAGGGGTGGCCTTTTGTTTGGACCCGGTTGAACTTACCGAAATAGACGGAGCGGGCTTCTTACCAGAAAATTTGCCGGAGAAGTCTTTCGGGCAAAATGAAAGCCCTTACCTTTGCGCCCGATAAATTCAGCGGTGCCTGAAATCTGCAGTCCGCAGTCCGCAGCCGGCGGTGGAGATTGTTAGCGGCCCCGAAACCCGAAACCCAAAACCACAAACCATTCTACTCATGCTGGGTAATTTATTGGGCGATGCCCAAAAAAGGCAGGAAGAAATGAAGAACCAGTTGGCAACCATTGTTGTGGAAGCTACTGCTGGTGATGGGGCTGTGAAAGTTACAGCTAATGGAAACCGCCAGATTCTGGACATTACCATCGATAAGAATAAGATGGATTGGGAGGACATAGACCAGGTTCAGGACTTTATGCTCACGGCTGTTAACAGGGTCATGGAATTGGCTGCCGAAAAGGAGCAGGCTGAGTCGCAAAAACTCATTCAGCAAATGCTGCCACCCGGGCTGGGAGGGATGTTCGGAGGTTGAGGAAGTTTTGCCTCTCCCCCCATTCAATTTTCTCATCCGCTTCCCAAAGACTCCGGCCGCATCAAATATTGAAAGCACAAGAACGTTACATTTTATCCCCGGAATTCCGCCAACGAAACCGTTCGTCATAATGAAATACTTTTCCATACTCTTTCTCTTTGCCAGCACTTCGCTATTTGGCCAATTGGAGATTGGCCTCACTACCTGGATCACTTTTGACAAACCCGGATGCGAAATAGCCGACCAATTGGGCGACCCCAACATCCAAACCTTCCCGAATGGCGACCTCGTCTGCGACTGCGGCGTGGAGGGCAATTCCCTGCGTTTCGATGGCAATGACGACTGGTTTTACGTCTTCGGTCCCGACGTCGAGAAGGCATTTACCACCATCGACTTTTCCCTGAGTTTTTATTTTAAATCGGCAAGCAATGCACCTAAAAGTATGGCACTCTTTTCCAAAAGACTCGATTGCAGCAATGACAATGCATTTGCCGTGCGATACAATCCTGCCACCCGTTCGTTGAGCGTCACCATGGATGAAAATCAGACCATCAGTGGTTCCATCGGCAAACTGCTGGACTATTCCTGTTGGTACCATGTGGTGGTAGTGCGCAAAGGTGGCGAGACCATTTTATACATTAACGGAAAGGAGGTGTCGCGCATCAATTCACCGGGCAACAAAAGGGTGGACCTCGGCAACGACGAAACATTTATCGTGGGCAGTAGCGACTGTAATGTGGACCAGGATTTTGAAGGGTTTATGGATGAAATAAGACTCTACAGCCGTGCATTAAAACGCGAGGAGGTCGAGGCTTTGTACTCTCGTCCCGACCAGATAAATAGCGGCTTTTCTCTCCAGGGAGTGAAAGATACCACGATATTCTTAGGGAATTCAGTGCAGCCAAGTATCACGAACACTTGTGCTACTAATTTTCTTTGGTCTCCTTCTACCGGCGTGAGCGACCCTACCGCCCCTGATGCGATACTCAGTCCTTCTGAAACCACTACTTATCTTTTAGATTTCGACGATGCCTTCTGTATTACAACGGATTCATTTCGCATCGTTGTTATCGATCCTGCCTTTCAGGATTGCAATGAAATATTGCTTCCCACAGCATTCACCCCGAATGGCGATGGCCTCAACGACGGTTACGGTATCAGCAACCCTTTCGCCGTGGGAGAATTGCTCGCCTTCGACATTTATGACCGCTGGGGTAATGTCGTTTTCTCCACCACCGATCCCCTTCAAAAATGGGATGGCTCATACAAAGGCAAAACCGTCAACCCCGGTGTGTTTTTGTATAAAATATATTTCCGTTGCAAAGGGCAGGAGGGCGTGGTAACGGGCAGCGTGACGGTGATTCGATAGGTCACGCTTTCCAGACCTGACTTGTAATCAAACAAGGCCCGGATTTTCAAAGCTGAAAATCCGGGCCTTCTGTTTTTTTGTCCATTATCCGGGGGTCAGTGCACCCCTTCCATAAACTTGTCGGCGGTAGCCTTGTAGGTGCCGCTTTCCAATTTTTGCTTCACCGCTTTGAACGCGATAATCGTTTCGTCGATATCCTGTTTGGTATGCACCGAGGTGGGAATGAGGCGCAGCAAAATCATACCTTTCGGCACAACGGGATAGACCACGATGGAGCAAAACACAGAGTAGTTGTCGCGCATGTCCTGAACGAGAGCCATGGCTTCGGCCACTTCACCGTGCATGTACACTGGAGTGACGCAACTGTTGGTGTTACCAATGTCCATTCCGGCGGCTTTAAGGCCATTCTGGAGGTAGTGGACATTTTCCCAGAGCCGCTCTCTAAGTTCGGGCAGGGTGCGAATAAGTTCGAGGCGTTTGAGCGCTCCCTGGACGATGGGCATGGGTACGCTCTTGGCGAACATTTGTGAACGCATGTTGTATTTGAGGTGGTTCATTACGTAAGGCTCGCCGGCGAAAAAAGCGCCGATGCTGGCCATCGATTTGGCGAAGGTGGAAAAATAAATATCCACATCGTCAATCACCCCTTGTTCTTCGCAGGTGCCTGCCCCAGTGGGGCCGAGCATACCGAAACCGTGGGCGTCGTCCACGAGCAGGCGAAAGTTGTATTTTTCTTTGAGGGATACGATTTGCCGCAGTTTGCCCTGGTCGCCCCGCATGCCGAAAACGCCTTCGGAAATCACGAGGATACCGCCTTTTGTCTTCTCTGCAATTTTAGTGGCACGCTCTAAATTCTTGTCGAGGCTGGCTATGTTGTTGTGCTCGAAAGCGAAACGATGACCGGCATGCAGGCGCACACCATCCACGATACAAGCATGGGCCTCAGCGTCGTACACGATGACGTCGTGACGGTCAACCAAACAGTCGATGGCCGAGAAAATACCCTGGTAGCCATAATTGACGAGCAGCGCCTTTTCTTTGCCAACAAATTCAGCCAGTTCTTCTTCGAGTTGGTCGTGGTATTTTGTAGCACCGCTCATCATGCGGGCACCCATCGGGTAGGCGAGGCCCCATTCTTTCGAAGCTTCGGCATCTACCTTGCGTACTTCCGGATGATTGGCCAAACCATAGTAGTTGTTGATACTCCAGCAGATGACTTCCTTTCCATTGAAAGTCATGCGATTCCCCAATTCGCCTTCGAGGCGCGGGAAGATAAAATATCCTTCGGCCACGTCTGCAAACTTTCCGAGCGGCCCGCGGTCCCTGAATTTTTCAAATAAATCCATAATTATTGCAATAGTTAGTTCAGTTACAACAAAAGAGGCTGCATTGCCAGCGGTACAAGGTTCCAAAAGTTTAAGGTCCCGGATAGAAAAACACACCAGTCCTTTGGACAATATCAACCCGAAGGAGTACCTTCAGGGGAATCTGTATCGGCAATGCAGCCTCTTAGCGAAGAATGAATGAACTGCAAAGGTAACAATTCTTCACCGATTATTCTGTTTCATTACAACTGGATTTGGCTGCACAAATATAAGTATTGGCAGCCGGTAAGTAT
>CAZPHZ010000095.1:2450-10203 GCA_964586035.1 uncultured Saprospiraceae bacterium | reverse complement strand
GAAGCGGTGGACGCCACCCTCGATGGTACTTTCGGCCCGGAAAAAGTGGCCCGGTGGAAAGAGCAACTCGCCACGGTTTTCAACCGCGGCTTCTGGGACGGCTACTACCTCGGTCGCAAAATGGGCGAGTGGAACGACAGCTACGGCTCCAAAGCCACCACCACCAAAATATTCCTCGGCAGAGGGGTGAAATATTTTTCAAAAGCCGGAGCCGGCGAGTTTTTGATGGAAACGCGCTCATTGGCGCAGGGTGACGAAATCATCATCACCGGCCCCACCACGGGTATCGTGAAAACTACCGTCGAAGAACTGCGCGTGGACGACCGCTGCGTGGGAAAGGTGACCAAAGGCGACCGCTTCTCCATGCCCGTGGCCGAAACCATCCGACCTTCTGACAAGCTCTACAAAATAGTGCCCGCCTGATGTTTACCATCATTTACTACCGTAAAAAATGCATCGGTTGTGGTGTCTGTGCAGAGATGGCGCCTGAACGTTGGCGCATGTCGAGAAAGGATGGCCGATGCACATTAGTGAGAGGGCTTGAAAAAAAAGGCATTTACCGGGCACAGGCCGGCATGGATGAATTAGAAGCCAACAAGGCCGCTGCCACCAACTGCCCCGTCAATGTGATTAAGATTTTGGAAGGATAACTCCCGCCGCCTTTGTTCAATAGTAATTAAACCCGGGATGGGTGGGTCAAAAGCGTCTGTACAAATCCATGACCAGGCAGGAGGATACCTCATTGCCGCTTTCCCTGAATCTTTTGAGCAAAACACCTCCGAGCCTCTGGCCCATGAAAAAGGCGAACACCATGAAAACATAAGTGTACCAGGCAAATCCGAGACCCGAAAAAATGCGCAATGCAATGATGACGGGAACGGGCAAATGAATGGCTAAAGCCCAATGAAGTGAAAATTTGCGCACGTTGGCCCGCCAATATCCGAACGGAATATTGAGCGCAAAAACTACCAGGCTGATAAGAAGTAACTTAACCATTTCCAGAATTGCGTTTTACAGGTATTCGCATTCGACCCCATTCGGGGTCTTAGACTGAGGACATTAACTTCAAGTCGCCGCCTGACGACCCCTTTCGATTAGTTTTAAAAGTGAACAGTTGTAAAATCGAAGGTAATAATAATTGGCTCATGTTACACAGATTACCACATCCCCTATAATAATAGTCCCGCAAAGCAGGGCCAAAGCAGTAGCAGTCTCAACGGAACTTTGCGGAAACTTCGCGATACATTGCGGGAAATACGTCTTTGCGTAGCTTCAGTAATTGATTGTTCATCCCGACCTCCGGTACGGGACTTCCTTCGGTCGTTGTTCGTTGTTCACTGTCCCGCAAAGCAGTAGCAGTCTCAACGGAACTTTGCGGAAACTTCGCGATACATTGCGGGAAATACGTCTTTGCGTAGCTTCAGTAATTGATTCCCCTCAAATTTCCATTCCCGCTTCTTTATTCAGTTTTTTCCAATACCATCTGTACAGAGGGTTGCCTGCTGGTTTAAAATTGCAGGCTTGCAGCATATTGGCCCACTCCCTGGCCTTTTTCGCCGATTTTTCAAACGATTCGGCCGTCAAGTCGAACTTCCCATCTTCCGGCCCCAGTCCAGCCTGAGCCAATATTTTTGCCTGAATTTCAGCGAGTTCTTTGCCGATGAGGGGCATGGATTTTCTGTAATTCCGAATGACTGAGCGGTGCAATTTTTCATTTTGCCACCAATAGCAATTTTCATCGTACACCGGCCCCGGCGTGCCGAGGTACGGCAGCACTTCGCCCAAAAACCAGACGGGCTTGAACACGCTGGTGCAAACCGAGGAGGTGGCGGTGAACCAGGCGGTGGGGTTTTCGGTGAGATGGGCCACCATGGAGCCGGTCGTCTGCGTGGCATGGCGGGTCAGGGGGTAGCCCGCGTGGGCACAGACGGAGCGCCCCAACAGGTGGCTGCCGGGGTCGTAGCCATGCCTGTGATGGGTCTGGAGGGCCTTCATGGTGCCGGGCAGGTCTATTGCTCCGGTGTGTTCGCGAAGGTAACATCCGGTTTGCCCCTGCCGGGTTTTGGAAGCGGAAAAAGTAGAGTAAAACCAGTCGGAGTAGGACTTCCTGAAACTGAAGTTTTCGCCCTTTTTCAGCCATCCTTTTTTCCGTGCCGTCTCTGTCAGGGCGGGGTGGGCGAGGTCGAATTCCGTGCCGATGGTGGCCCGGTTGGAGATGGAGCAGTACCGCTCCGCCTTTTTGGCCACCCACAGGTGGTCAGCCGTTTCGAGCACCCAGGCTTCCGTTTTGTCAGCGATGAGAAAGCTGTTGTGGTAGGCCATGCTTTGGTCGCGGTAGCCGGCGATGCCCCCCTGGCCGTACCTTTCCAGCATATCGCAAATCACCTCCAGTGCCTCGCGGGCCGTGCCTCCCCTTTCGAGGGCCAGCCGCAGCAGGTCCATGCCCAGCAGGCGGTCGTTTTTTTTGTGTACGGGCATTTTGGTCCAGATGGCCTCGTTGCCGATGGCCACGCCTTTTTCATTCACCCCCATTTCACCCCCCCACATCCAGAAGGGGCGGCTGATGAGAATGGCATGGGTGTGCGGGGCCTGTTCGATGGTGATGTAGGTGCAGCGCAACTGCTCGCCGGAGCGGTGTGCCGCTGCCGGGTGGTATTCCAGCGCCTGCATTTCATTGGCCTCCCGGTCGCTGTTTTTGGCCAGAATCACGGAGCCGTCTTCGGTGGCACCGGGCAAGGCTACAATGGTGTCGCACATAGTTTTGAGTTAAAAACAGTTTTGCCGGCTTCCGGCTATCGCCTGATTTTTCCCGGCAAAATGAACTGGTATTGCTTTCGGTACACGTACCGGTGCAGGAACCGGTCTGTTTTGCGCAGCGCCAGGAACAACTGCCAGATGAATTTGTCTTCCCGGTAATAAGTGTCGATTTCCTCCGCCGTGAGTTTTTCCGAGGCAAAGCGGTTCACCGCTTCGAGAAACAGCGGAATCAGCTCTGGCTTTTGCTCTTTGTGCAGGTTGGCCACCAGGTCGATGTTGACCGATTTTTCATCGTAATACCGGTCCATGACGTCTTTCAAAAAAAACTTGCGGATGATGGCTCTGCCAAAGGACGGGGCGCTCGTGAGTATCAGCTCGGGGTCCATCTGCTCCCGGCCGTCCACCCTGAACAGCGGGGTAGAAGTGTCGAGGTAAAACAGTTTTCCGCTTTTATTCGGCCAGGCCCAGTTCGAAATCTGGGAGTCGATGGCCAGCTCGTTGCCGGAGTGTTTTTTATTAAAATCCCACACGCCGTAAATCGCGGCGAGCACTTTTTCCACCAGCGCGGGAATGCCGGCGGCGGGCAGGCTGTGTATGAGCCTGTTGCCCACGCTGCCGGGGTCGAGTTTTTGCTGCGCAAAATACAGCACGGTCAGCTTTGGCGACTTCTCCACGAAGACGGCTCCGTCGGGGGGCAGGCTGATGCCGGCGGTGGTCAGCAGGGTGCAATATTTTTTGTACTTCTCCAGATAATCCTCTGCCTGCCCCGCGTTGGAAAACATGGGCATCCTTTTGAGCACCATGCCGGGAAGGTCTTCGAGTTCGAAAATGGAGGAAATTTCCCCAAACCCAATCAGCCGGGCCTTTACCGATGATGCCTCTATGTGCAACGGGTCGAGTTGCTTTTCAAACCGTTCGATGAGTTCAGTGTCGGGATGGAGCATGGGTCAGGAATTTTTTTTGGATGAAAAAATGCCGGTGATTGCTCTTTTTGCTGTCAGCAAAGGTTTCAGCTTGCGGGCCTGGGCCAGTGCCTTGTCCAGTCTGTCCATAATGCCGGGCACCTCGTCTTCGCGGATGATGAGCGGGGGCAGCAACTGGCACACCCGTTTGTCGTTGTTGGCGTAGACCATCAGCAGGCCGTTGTCGTAGGCGGTTTTTGTGAGCAGCGGGCCACAGTCTGCGTCTTTCATTTCAAGGCCCATCATCAGCCCTTTTTGGCGCAGTGCCGTGACGAATCCGGCGTGTTTTCGAATGAGCCTGCCGGTTTGCTCGCGGAACACCTCTGCCATGTGGTTGACGCGGGCCAGAAAGGCCGGGGAGGATGAAATTTCGAGCACTTTCTGCATCACCACACAACCGGGCTCCGCGCCGCCGAAGGTGGAGATGTGGATGAACGGATCGGCGTGGAATATGCTTTCCAGCGGCTTGCGGAGCACGGTGGCGGAAATGGGGTACATGCCGCCGGAAAGGCCTTTGCCCAGCACCACCATATCGGGGACGATGCCGTAATGCTCGAAGGCCCAAAGTTTTCCCGTGCGGCCGCAGCCGCTCTGTACCTCGTCGAGAATCAGCAGCGCGCCGCTTTCGTCGCATATTTGGCGGATGCCCCGCATGTATTCATTTGTGGGCACGGGCATGCCGAGGGTGGCCGGGATGGTTTCGAGGATGACGGCGGCGGTGTTGCCGTCGATGGCGGATTTTAGCGATTCCAAGTCCCCCCAAGTGCATTGCTCAAAACCGGGGAGTTGTTCGCCGAACGGCTCCCGGTATTTGGCGTCGCCGGTGGCCAGCGCATAGCCCGTGTGGCCGTGGTAGCCACCCTTCACCGACACGATTTTTTGCCTTTTGGTAAATCCGCGGGCCACTTTTATCGCCGTGTCGGCGGCCTCACCGCCGCTCACGCCAAAAATGGTATAGCAGAGGTCGCCGGGCATGAGTCCGGCGAGCATGGCGGCAGCTTTGGCTCTCTCGCCGCTGATGAAATGGTGGTTGCCGATGTCGTATTGTTCGAAGGCTTTCGTCAGGGTTCGAATGATTTCGGGGTTCCGGTGGCCGAGGTTGAACACGCCGCCGTTGCAGTGGAGGTTGATCAACTCTTTTTTCCCATCTGCGTCGCTGATGGTGATGCCGCGGCGTTCCCCCATGACGAAGTCCATCCCGTATTTCCGGAAAAAGGCCACCTTGCCCGATGATACATGTCTTCCGAAATCGCCTATTATTTCTTTTTTGGAATGCATAACTGATTTGTATTTGGGAAACCCGAAAGAAAATTCCCCGCCCTCTGCTCTTAATCTACACGGCATTCAGGATGAAAAATGATAAGAGGATTTCGGTGGGGTTTTTTATTTTTTCTGCATCGTGAATGTACGAAAATGTCCCGGAGAGTCATGACTTCTGGGGGAGGAAGATTATCAATGGTCCTTTTTGTTTGGTTCAGTTCGGCATTTTGAGAGATGTTCGATAATTGCCGGTTTGACTTCAGGATAATTCGATTGAATTAACCAATGCCCGCCCTCCAACTCTATAAAGGTGTATTCCTCTTTCATATATTGATGACTATTATTTACCGCCTCAGCTCCAACGGCCATATCATTTTTTCCCCAGATGAAAAGAACCGGCACATATATGTTTCCCAATATTTGCTCGTTTGCTGCTCTTTTTAAAAGTTTATTATTCGCTCTATAATAATTGAGCATTGAGGTGACTGCCTTTTTTTCTTTTAGAATGGAGATGTAGTCTTCTATTTCCTCCTTACTGTGAGCATCCCACAATTTCCGCAATAAATGGAAATTGTTGGATTTCATTTTAAGCTCAGGCAAAACCGGCCATTGAAATAATTGGAGATATTTGCTCTTCTCTTTTTGAACTTCATCATTCAAAATTGCCTCAAAGAAACTTTGCGTATGTGGAACAGATAATCCCGTCCAGCTCAAAATAGCATTTGGATGATCATATACCATTTGCCAACCAATGGCGGAGCCCCAATCATGACCGATTAAGTGAAATCTTTCCCGGCCGGCAGACCGGGCAATATCCATCACGTCTTTTGCTAACTTGTCAATTGTATAATTCTTTTTGCCGGCAGGACGAGCTCCGGAACTATACCCTCTCAAATTTGGAGCAATGCAGTAATATCCCTGAGTGCTTAAATCTTTTATTAATTCACGATACATAAAAGAACTCTCGGGAAATCCGTGGAGAAGAATTACTAATTCATCGTTTTCATTTCCGGAAACACGGCAGTCGAATATTAGCTTTCCGATTTGTATTTTTTTCATTTTTATCATTTCTGGTATTGTAATTAGCGCTATGGATAGTGCTTACCTGCGAGTAATTTGGTGTTACAGAATATTGCCCCGGCGCTCACTGCCGGGATAATATGTTTGCGCTTTCTGTGCGTCAGGCCCCCAACATCTATAAATGAGGCCGGTGTGTCAACGTGAAGGCCAGCGGGCAATTGAAGACGTACAGATATCAGGTGTCCGGCCTGGAGAGCGATATGCTTCAAGTTTCGCTTCAATAAGACTTGAAACAACAGTTGCACCTGCCTGCCATCTCCTTTGCCATAGGCATATGGCAGCAAGAAAACATTCCCGCCCTTCAGTGTTAGGTACGCTGGTAAAAAGAAAGAAAATGGAGCGGCAGGGAACGTTATTTTCTGGTTTTTACAGCGAGCCAAATGTAAACAAATTCCGAATCTTTCCATGGCCCACCGCTGAAATTACGGGGCTTCCATCACCTGCCTGAGAAAGGCCGTCTGTTGAAAATGATGATTTTGGCAGGGCCAGGTGATGAAATGTTTTTGAGTCACTTCCTCGCTTTGGAACAACCGGCAAATCATTCAGATTCCGTAGGGGATTGGCCCGGAACAGCCTCATTGTGCCATCTCAGAGTGGGCGTTCTCGAAATTCTTCCCTACATTAGAGCCGTATTTATTAAACCACTCCGCCATGGTCCATACTTATCAAATCGCATTCTGGAATCTCGAAAATCTCTTTGACATCGAAGACTCGCCGCGACGTACCGAAAAGCTCCAGAGAGCCATCGGAAGAGACATCCGGGGCTGGACGCAGGCTCTGCTCGACCGGAAGGTGAGCCAACTGGCTTCTGTCATCCGGCAGATGAACGGCGGAAACGGGCCAGACATTTTGGGTTGCTGCGAAATTGAGAATGCCCATGTGATGGAATTGCTGGTGCAGGCCCTCGCACCATTGGGCCGCAATTACCAAATTGCTCATGCTGACATGCAGGATCGCCGCGGCATCGACGTGGGGTTCATTTACGACAGCGGCCTTTTTACAAATGAAGCGGTGTTCAGCCATTTCATCGTAAAAAGAACGGCCACGCGGGACCTTTTGCAAGTGAATTTCCGCACGCAGCAGGGGCGGCTGTTGGTCCTCGTTGGCAACCACTGGCCTTCCCGGACCTCCGGAAAATTGGACTCCGACGGCTACCGGTTCATGGCCGGGGAAACCCTCGCCTATTTCCATGAGCGCATCTGGCAGGTGCACGGCAAGGATACCCCCGTGCTCGCCATGGGCGATTTCAACGACGAACCCTATGACCGCTCGCTGACCGATTACGCCCGCAGCAATCGCGATAAAACGAAAGTGATAAGGTCCACCTCGCCCCGCTTTCTAAACCTGATGTGGCCGCTCATGGGAATGGACAATGGCACTCATTATTTCAATAATTTTCCCAATGTGCTCGACCAGTTTCTCGCCGATAAAAATATGCTCAAATCCAATTCGCCGATTAAAGTAAAAGCCGCCGATGTGCAGATATTTCAACCCACGGAGATGGTAGGTGGTGGTTCATATCCCGCCCCCATGCGATATGGTGGCATGGGTAAAACGGTCGATGAAAACGGATTCAGCGACCACTATCCAATAATTGTGGGGGTCACCGAGAAGGATTGAGCAAGGCGAACAGTGGGTGCTTGCCTCATGCAGTCTGTTTTTCGCAGAATTGTTTAGAAACAGGCGAGAAATAA
>CAZPHZ010000095.1:0-2350 GCA_964586035.1 uncultured Saprospiraceae bacterium | reverse complement strand
CTTGCCTCATGCAGTCTGTTTTTCGCAGAATTGTTTAGAAACAGGCGAGAAATAAAAGTTCACCTTAAACCGGTTTAGAAAGTTTAGACTCAACCTTCTCAACTTTCTCAATCCTCTCAACTTTCTCAATCCTCTCAACTTTCTCAACCCTCTCAACTTTCTCAACGAGCCCAACCCCCTCAACAAGTTATTTCATGCATGTTCCTTCCCAATCTAATTAATGCAATGCGGTTGTTTTAGCCATTCGGCAAAGCCCGATTTTATGCAACCCCAGGCTATCATTTTCCGTTGGTTAATGCCAGGATGCCTCCACCGGTATTTTACCGCGAGGCGGGAAATTTCCCGCAAACCCTCGTACATTTGGCCGAAAATTATTTATGTCTTCACCACTTTCATCGTCGGCACCTATCAATCGCACGCGGGCACAAGAATCACGCGCCGCCATTCAGCAGATATATATTTCGATGCGCCACCTCTTCATTCGCGGCGGCTACAAGCCACTGGGGGTGAGTGGCGAGGCTATGATAGAGGCTTTGATGGTGCTGCGGCCGGAGATTTACGGGGCCATCGTGGACCCAGAGCGGCTCGAGCTCGATGGGTTGCTTTATGTTTGCCAACGGCTGCCACAGGGCCTCGAGGAGTGCCGTTACATCCGGCTTATTACGCGGGAGGGATTTGAAAAATCCGAGTTCGATCCCATCGTTCCGGCAAAACGGCGGCGCAATTGCTTTCGCATAGATAGCGAGCAAATGTTCATCGAAATGACCAACGGCCGCGGCGATATTTACGACATTCTCACCCACCTGACATTCCTCTATATCGAAGCTGAGAAAATACGCAACAACAGCCTCGATACCAAAGGCCGAAAGCGCCGGGATTGGCACAATCTTGAGAAAATCGTGCAGCTTGAAAGGGATGGGAAAGAGTTCGACTTCGAGGTGGCTACCACTTACCTCAGTTCCATTCTTGGCCGCACATTCGAGGAAACACTCGCCGCTGTTCACAATTTTGAGCAAGCCTACAAGGTGAACAGTCTATTCCATATCGCATATTGGCTGGGCAAGCTTTCCATCGAGGAGGCACGAGACAAGAACGACAGGGAAATCAGCTTTTCTACCGCCCTCCGTGAGAAAATCGGCCACCACATTTTTGGCGAGCAATGGGCTGACAACATCAAGGCTTTTCTATCGGAAAAGAACTGGCTAGACCGCCCTGTTCACATCATCAGCTCCAATCCCCACAGCGTGATGAACTCGCTGTATGCCTTTGCGGCGCTGAAAGAAGAGCACGATTTTGCAAGTCTCGAAGAGGCCGCTACAACGCTGAGCCACGCAGACAATGCAGACCTTCGGGAACAGGTGCAACAATACGCCGTGGAAAACGGGATGTATCCAATCGACGACCATAGTGGCACCAACATAGCCGTGCAAATTTTCGACACAACCCAAGTGGATATTTCACTCTTGCCTCCGGCAATAAAATGGGATGTGGCTTTCATCAAAGAACATAAACCGCTTCTCCTGGTAATGGATTATGCCTTCGGCGAACAGGCCTTCGAAGTGATGGACGAATTGCTCAAACCCTTTGAAGACGAGGTGGGTAAATCTCCCCTGAAAGTAGCGTCGGTTTCCATGATGGGCAAAGCCGGCATTCTCAAAGGAGCGAAGGGCGACATCATGGTGCCTACGGCTCATGTCTTCGAGGGTACTGCCGATAACTACCCCGTGGAAAATGATTTTTGCAAAGCAGATTTCGAGGGCCACGGGTTGAAAGTCTTCGAGGGAACCATGATTACCGTGCTCGGCACTTCTCTCCAAAACAAAGACATACTGCGCTATTTTAGCAGGTCATCGTGGAGCGCTATCGGGCTCGAAATGGAAGGTGCCCATTACCAAAAGGCCATTCAGTCCGCTTCGAAAATAAGAAAAAGCATCGACGAAAACGTAACCGTCCGCTATGCCTATTACGCCTCTGACAATCCTTTACTGACGGGGCATACCCTTGCCTCGGGCAGCCTCGGCGACGAGGGTGTAAAGCCGACGTACCTCATCACGGTGGAGATTCTTAACAGGATCGGTAGGGTGGCGAAATAGAGTATTGGGAGGGTCGAATCACCGGCAAAAATGATAAACCGGAAAACGCTGGCCATTTCGGAACTTGTCTTTTATCCGGCAGCAATTCTCGTATTGTTGCTATTGCCCGTCTCATTTTTCGATGTGGGGCCGGCCCTCTGTTTTTCCCGGTTGGTGTTTGGAGTAAAATGCCTGGGCTGTGGCCTTACCCGTGCGTTGATGCACCTCATTCACCTCGATATTAACACGGCGATAGATTGTCACCACATATAAAGGAG
>CAZPHZ010000094.1:0-10230 GCA_964586035.1 uncultured Saprospiraceae bacterium | reverse complement strand
CTCTCCCAGCACGGTTTCCGGCAAACCGAGAATCACGCGATTCCGTGCTGCCAATACCGGCCGGTTGCGCTGCCAAAGCAGTCGTGCGTTTTGAAGTTCGGGCGTGTCAATGGACAGCCCTTTTTCCGTGAGATATTGTGATTCATGCCCGTACCATTTTGAGAAATAATGAGGGGCTTCGTTTTGGACAAAATTCCACCAAAGCACCGTATCGGAGGTGCCGGTAAATGCGCTGGAGTGCATGACAAATGGCAAATGACCAGCCTCTTTTTCCTGAAAAACAACTGGTGCAGGTTCGTAAATTGTACGAACAATGCGTTCTAGTTCGAGGTAGCTAAGCTCTGTCTCCGGTAGTGCCTGGAGTAATTCCACGATGCGCTTCGATTGTTCGCGGAGCACAATTAGCGAATGGTTGCGGCCACCGCCATCATCGAATGTTTCCAGGGCCCAGGTACGCAGGTATTCGAAAATGGCCAACACTTCTGGCTTCGGCACGGTACGGTCCATGGGATACCTCGGCCGGTCAAACCAAAAACTGTATTGCTTTTTCACTTCCGCCACATTGATGGCTGGTCCGTTGACAGCCCTGCTTTCAAGCTCTTCCCAATAGCGGGCAATCGTGGCAAACCAACCCTCGCCCTTCAGACCGGGGGCCTGCGCCATCTGGTGGGCGATTGCCGTGGCAAGGCCATCTTCCAAAGGTTTTATGGAAAGAGAAACGAATTCAAGTATTTTGAACGGGTCGATGGGCTCCCACAAAAAGGCGGGGACCAATTTTAGGATCTGAAGCGTGGGTCTGGCAAGTGAAGCCGACTGAATGCCGGGGCTGGGCAACCCCTCCTGAATAAGCGCCACCTCTAGTGTCCGGTTTTTCTCCGGGATGAGGCAGGCGGGATTTGTGCCGGGGTTTAGCCGGAGTAGTTTTGCGGTGAATGCCGCAGCGTCCACGGCGCGTTTGGCGCGCAGCAGAATCAGCGTGCCATCGTCCTTAAGTGCCTCTTTTTTCTTTTCCGCTCCCGCGGTGAGTTGGTATTGGAAGTAGTGTAAGTTGGTTCCATTTGTGGCAGTGGGACCGGCTTCCGTGAATGGCAATTGCCTAACAGAGGGTTTCGCGGAAGTGGTCGAAATTCGCTTCAATAATCGCTGAAAATGGCCGGGCAATAATTCAAGAGGTTCGTTGAGCCAAATTTCTTTGAAAGGGTGATGGCGGCGGCCGAGTACATCCATCACTTCGCAAAACCGGTCTGCAAATCCGGGAGTAAGAACCAGCGGAGCAGGGGCCTCATTCTCTGCCGAATGAAAGAGGGCTTCGACGCCTGCGAGTGTTTGAAGCCTGGGCGGTGAATTCGAACTCGTGGAAAAGTCCCAGCCTGCCAGCAGCAATTCGTCGCGACGGCTGAGGAGCTCTGTGGCGGTTGCAAATTGGTCGGCTTCGAATGACCTTTGAAAAAAAGTGCCAGTGTGAGCTTTCAGATAGTGCTGAAGAGCCTGGCGGTATTGCTCGATGCGCATGTATTCGATGTCATCGGGGTATCGGATGAGACCAAGATGGGTTTCAAGAACTTGCAACAATCCTTTGCCCCCGCAATAATGCACACCACCTTCCACCTCGGAAATCCCAGGGTAGTGGAGGTCATTCAGTTCGAGTCCGAAAATGAGTTTCATGGTGGGAATTCATAAAAATGCTGAAGCGAAAAAAAGGGACGCTCCTTCAAAAGTGAAAAGGCGTCCCTTTCTGTGGAGGGCTTCATGCAATAGAGCGATTTCAGATGAAGGTGGCGGAAGAGAGTCAGCCGCCGCTTCCGGTTTCTTTTCTCAACTGGGATATTTGTGTTTCCCATAATTGCTTCTGCTCCTCCACTTCATCTTCGTCGCAAAAATCGGTAATGACGAGGATGGTTTCGGCAGTGACCGGGGATTTACTCAGCTTGAATTCAATGTATTCGTTCTCCCGGTCGTCATCGAGCCAGTTGTAGCGAACCAATTCATCCTCGACGTTCTCGGTCAATTCGGCGGACTCTTCGGAGCCATTCCATTCGAAGGTATAGAGGTTGTCGCCCTCTACATCCACTCCATCGCAAAACCACCGAACGAGGGCGGACGGGTTGGTGAAAAACTGGTAAAGTATGGCGGGTGACGCCCGCAAAAGATATTCTATTTTTACGGAGACTCTTTCCATAATTACGGCTTATTCTGGTGATGAAATATTGAGGGAAGGCCTCTGGCGGTGAATTAGTGGCTTACTTTGTCATGATTCCAGAAGGGTCTTCCTCTATATGGCGCAATAAAGAGGAAAAATGGGATTTTTCAAAAGAAACGTTTCATTTAAAATGTGCCTGCTCATACCCGATCTCATAATTCTGCCCTTTTTATCATAAAAAATGAGGGACTCCAGTTGGATGAGGTGTTTAACTGTCAGCTATTTTTGAATAAAAATCGTGGATATATTACCGGTGAACTATGTATTGTACTTGACACCCAAAGGCATTATGGCTACTTTTGCTTCACTTTTGTTTGATACCCCCAAAAGCCTGCCCAAAGAACAAGCAGTTTTCATAAGTTACATTGAACAAGCTCTTTTGCATCAAAATTTAGCGGCAACATTTTTGAAACATTCCTTTCTGATCCAAAATGTTGATGACGACAGAACATTAAAAAAGACGTGGCTACATGAGACAGCTAAAAATTACAAAATCTATAACAAACAGGGAGAGCCAATCGCTCGAAAAGTATCTTCAGGAAATTGGCAAAGTTGATTTGCTGACCCCCGAAGAGGAGGTTGACCTGGCCAAAAGAATTAAACAGGGCGACCAAATAGCGCTTGAAAAGCTCACAAAAGCAAACCTGCGATTTGTGGTGTCCGTGGCAAAACAATACCAAAATCAAGGCCTATCGCTGAGTGACCTCATCAACGAAGGAAATCTCGGCCTCATAAAAGCGGCTCAACGCTTTGACGAAACCCGGGGGTTTAAGTTCATATCCTATGCAGTTTGGTGGATCAGACAGTCTATCCTCCAGGCATTGGCAGAGCAGTCCCGAATAGTGAGGTTACCGCTGAATAAGGTGGGCTCTCTGAACAAGATCAATAAAGCATTTTCCGAACTGGAGCAAAATTTCGAACGGGAACCTTCCGCCGATGAACTGGCCACTTTGCTCCAAATTCCCACAGAGGAGGTGGAAACTACCCTCAGCGTTGCTGCCCGTCACGTATCAATGGATGCACCCTTTGTCGTCGGGGAAGACAACTCGCTTCTCGATGTGCTCGAAAACAGGCATTCGGCCAAAACCGACAAAGACCTGGAATATACACAGTCCCTGCGGCTGGAAATAGAACGCTCGCTGAGCACCCTCACCGACCGGCAATGCGACGTCATCAAACTGTATTTCGGCATCGGCATCGAACACCCCATGTCGCTGGAAGACATTGGTGATAAATTCGGTCTTACGCGGGAGCGAGTTCGCCAAATCAAAGACAAAGCCATCAACAAACTTCGCACTGCCAATCGCAGCAAATTACTGAAGCATTACCTCGGTGCCTGATGCATTTTATAGATTTAAACCACGACGTTTGTCTATTGCAATTTTATATCTTGGCACTGGGCTTATACTATCTCGACCTTTGGTTGTAGAAAACCTATTATGTCCATAGTCTAAATGATCAAGCGCATCGTAAAAATGACCTTCAGGGAAGAGGATTTGGCCTCCTTCCTCCACATTTTTGAAGAAGTGAATACCAAAATCAAGGCACTCGACGGGTGCCACCATCTCGAGTTGTTGCAGGACCTGTCTGATCCTGCGGTGCTTTTCACTTATAGCTTTTGGGAAAATGAGGCTGCTCTTAGTGCTTACCGTGAATCAGAGTTATTCAACGAGACATGGAAAGAAACGAAGGCTCTTTTTGCAGGGAAACCGGAAGCGTGGAGCGTGAGGGTCGTGGATGAGTTTAAGTAAGGAAATACAACGAGATAAACTGAGATAAAAATCCCGCTGCAAAGCCGCCGTAGAGTTGTTTGGAAGTGTGGGCCTTCAGCAGTAGGCGGGAAGTGCAAACCGCACCAGCGAGCACCAGCATGACCAGCAGAAGAAAATTGGTGCTAACCTCATACGCCCCGGTGCGGCCCATGTTGAGCGTGAAAGTGTCGTAATTGAAATACAATGTGTTCACGGCAGACATTCCCACAAGCCCGCCCATTCCCACGGCATGTGCGCTTATTTTACTGAAATTATTGACGAAAAAGGAGATGAAGAGAGCTATTGTAGCTCCTAATATTGCAACGGTGAGGGCCAATGGGATGGCCTGGTTGTTTTTAAAGTTGATAAACATCCACAAGTAAAAAATTCCGGTGATGATGTAGGGCCCGATGCGCTCTTGTTTGTCCTCCAGCCGAAAGGAACTCACCATGTTGAGAGAGCGCATCATCAACAAGGCAAATGCAGGCATAACAAAGGTAGAGACAAAAACCAACAGCACTAATTTCCATTGTTCCAAAATGCTGTAGACTCCGAATTGGTAAGGGTTGACCACCAGAAGGAGCGAGAGCATATAAGTCACTATGAGCAACGGGTGGAAGAGGATGGAAATAGCATTAGCGATATTTCGCAGTATTGGATTTGTCATTATTTCTACCCTGAATATTTTTGATGCTGAATGGGTTCCCGCCAGTGCGTAATATTTTCCGGCAGGCAAAGGTATTATTTTTTACAGTGGCAATCTCATTTCCCTTTTCCCTGCATGAGTACCAATATGGTATAAAAAATGATCTTCACGTCGAGCGCCAACGACATGTTTTCTATGTATAATATATCGAATTTCAACCGCTGAATCATTTCATCCACGTTGGAAGCGTAGCCGTATTTTACCTGTCCCCACGATGTGATACCCGGCCGTACTTTCAAAAGATGCCTGTAATGAGGAGCCCTTTCAACGATTTGGTCGATAAAAAACTGGCGTTCCGGGCGAGGCCCAACCAGCGACATGTCACCGGCCAATACATTCCATAAATTGGGCAGTTCATCAATGCGCCATTTGCGCATCACCGCTCCCCAAGGGGTACACCGGGGGTCGTTTTCTTTCGACAATTGGGGGCCCTGCCGCTCTGCATCTACTGACATCGACCGAAATTTTATGAGTTGAAAAGGCCGGCCATTTAGTCCAATGCGCTCTTGACGAAAGAAAGCCGGGCCGGGAGAAGAGAATCGTACCCGGATCATGACGTACAGCATGAATGGCGACAAAATTAGTAGCACCGATGCTGCAACCAGCACATCCATCAAGCGCTTAAGCAGCCGCCCCCATTTGGGCATCAGCTCTTGTTTTATTTGAATCAGGACGGCTCCGTACACCTCGCTCATGCGCACATTCCCCAACATGATGTCGTACATGTCGGGTATTATTTTTACAAAAATCTCATCGCCAAAATCGAATAATTCGTTTAGAATATCCTTGAGACGCTGGTGCTCGCTGGTCTCGATGGCGATGATGACGTCTTCAATATGATGTGCTTTGATAACTTCGGAGAGTTGTGACATCTGACCCAGGCAGGGCATTGGAAGGGTATGGCTGCTGACATGACCATTGGTCTCTACATAGCCTGCAAAACGATATCCGATGCCCTCTTTTTGCCCCGTGATGCTGTGGTAAAGTTCTGCTGCACGGCGGTTGCCGCCGATGAGCAAAGTAGGGAAAGAAACCACACCCTTTTTCAGCCGGTGATGAGCGCGGGTCAGCAATATCATGCGCACGATGCAAGTGAGCGTAAAATGAAGCCCCAACAGCAAGCCAAAAGAACGGTAATATGTATGGTAGTCTATGATGAAGTCATCCAAAATGAGGGTAAAAAATACGAAGGTGACCCCGATGAGGGAGAGGAAAAAAGTGCGCACCAGTGTGGCCAATCGAGAAAGCCGGTACACATCTCTATAGTCGTCGAATAGGTTGTAGAAAAGGAACCACCCCGTGGGGATTAGAAGTATGCCGTAATAAAACTTTAGGTCGTAGAAAACGTGCATACCCGGAGGCGAGCCTTCTACCCATTTGCGGTACGCAAAAAACAAAGCCCAAGCCAACATGGCTGCCAGAAAGTCGGCGGAACGGTAGAGGTAGGTGTCTTTTTTTCGAATCGTCATTCGTGTACTGCTCAATTTTCCTCTAAGTAACGGTTAAAAAATGACTTTACCCTATTCTGCACATTACCCTTTTATTCCCGTCTGCACTAAAAATGGATGAGCTTGATGTTATCGAGATAAATATTCGCTACTTCTGGTGAATATTGCCCATTTTCAAAAGGCAGCGTTCCCCGGATGACGAAGAAAAACTCGTTTTGAGTGGAGGTGGCCACCAGGTCGGTCATGTCGAAATAAATTTTGTTCCACTTGTCTTTCGCCAATACAACAAACTCGAAATTGGGGGATTCACCTCCCACAGCATCCACTGCCAGCACGCCGAACTCCAATGGAACGTCGGTTTTGTAATTCACCTCCATGAACACTTTCCCTGCCGTGCTGAAATCCAGGAAGTATTTTTGATTGGTTCCAACGACCAAAAAAGTGTTGGCCGTATCGAGGGTGGCTTTCCCGGAGAATTGCCCCTCGAAAACATCCTCGCTGTAATTTTCGAGAAACGTCAGTGGATTTTCATCGCGGTCGTCCTGAAATAAATGGCCGGAACCTTCGAAGTCTTCGATGAATTCGAATGCAGTTTCCGGCTTGTAGCGGGTTACCGGCAGCACTGTTGCATCCTCGTTGGGAGCGAGAGTAACCGTGGCGGTGTACCTTTCATAAAACGGGTAAACTTCGACATAGAGGCTATTGCCATTGGCTCTAATGGCTGGGTCCACGCTGACTTCCACCTCCCCGGTGACCAACACGGGCACCGTGGCAGGCAATGAAAGGGTGCCCAATTGGTGCGAAGTGCCGGTGGCTTCGTCAATGAGGAAAACCTTAGCTTCGGATATTTTTTGAGAAATACTCCCGTGTACCTGCATGTTGGTGGCTTCGAGTTGGAACTCCCCGATAGTCAGGTAAGCTGGAACCGGTTCCTTCTCTGTGTCGCAACCAGCCATCATCAGGGTGAATACAACGGTCAGAAAGAGTCCCGGCAGGGAAAAATTAGACGCGAAATAAAATTCAGATATCTTCATGAACGATCTATTTAACTCAACGATTCCGGCGGTAATTCGATGCTAAAGAGTGCTGTGCCGCCATTCGTGTTGTGTGCGTGGCCGCAAAAGTCCAAAATTATGAAGGTTCCCACGACACTATTCCGCCTATTGTCATTTGGAATCCCGAATGCGAGCTTATCACGGGCTTTATTAAAATTGTACTTCTACCTTATTCTGTCAGTCATCTACTGTTTTTTACTGCTGGCATACTCTCTTTTTGTTTTTGAAAGAACATGCTCATATTGCGGCTATTATTATCGTTTTTCTGTATTTCTTAGCGAATGAATTTAAAAATGGAGGGCGCTCGTACGGAGCGGCCTCCATTTTCTTTTTACTCCATCGGTGCCATTAATCATGGCCCTCCTCCCCCCCTTCCCTGTCTCTTTCCTAATTTGGTGCCTTTCAAAACCTCTATCAATCCTCTTTAAATCCTATTCATTTTTAATTGTTAAAAAATGTTCACCGGAATCATAGAAGCCCCCGGCACCGTGAAAAAAATTCGCAGCGAGGGCACCAACAAGCATTTCACCATTGCCTCCACCATCTCCGATGAGCTGAAGGTGGACCAAAGTATCGCCCACAACGGAGTCTGCCTCACAGTAGTGGCGCAAGAAGGTGGTACCCATACCGTCACCGCCATTGACGAAACGCTGAGGCGCAGCAACCTCGGCCTGCTCACTGAAGGCTCATTGCTAAACCTCGAAAGAGCCATGCAGAGCAATGGCCGGCTCGACGGCCACATCGTTCAGGGCCACGTCGATACAACCGCGGTATGTACGGAAGTGAAACCGATGGATGGTAGTTGGATGTTCGGTTTTGAGGTTCCCCTTTCGCCGGAGCATATCCTCGTTGACAAAGGCTCCATTTGCATCAACGGCGTCAGCCTCACTGTCGTCAGTCCCACAGAAGAAGCGGGCATGGTGCGATTTTCTGTGGCCATCATACCCTATACCATGGAACACACCAATTTCCAGTCGCTGAAACAGCGCGACCAGGTGAACCTCGAATTTGATATTATTGGAAAATACGTCTCCAAGTATATGGCGTTGTATGCGGGAGGAGGAAGTAAAGGTTGAGGAATGTTGAGATAGTTGAGGAGGTTGAGATGATGGAACTCAACTCTCTCAACCTCCTCAACTCTCTCAACCTTCTCAACCTCCTAAACCTCCTCAACCTTCCTCAACTCTCAAACCTTCACTTCCCTCCATTTAGCATATACTTCGGCGGTGAGATAAAGAAAGTGATCATTCCCACCATGCTGCCGGAGGGTTTCAGGTCGTAGGAAATATTATTGGGCAAATCTTTGGCGCTGGAGTTAAGGCTGAAGGCATAGCCCGTTTTAAACTCGAGCCAGGTCCAGGGAGTGAGTTGGTGGTAATAGGCAAGCGTCAGGTCGAGTGAGGAACGGTGGTAGTGATAGGGTGCCTTTTCAGCTTGTTTTATAAAAGGATTCATCATCGGCTCGCTGACATTCATGGCGTAATTCTGACTCGAGTACTCCGTGCCGAACAGCATCATCCTGCTGTCGCTGAAATTGTACCGCGCTTTCAGGCTGACGGGAATGGCCGTTTCGATACCCCAATGTTTATTAAATGTTTGGTTGTAAAACCCGAAGGGGAACAAACTGGTATTGTTGAAACTCTTGGAAAAAAGAAGCCCAACACCGTATTCCAGACCGTCGCTGTGTTTCACTCCGAACAAACCCGCCGCCCGGTAAACGCCGTAACGGCTGTCGAGGCTGATGAATTTGCTATAGTCACCAAGAAAAGAGGCGCTAAGGCGGAAAGATGTGTAATATTTTTCGTTGAGGGGAGCGACGAAATACGCAGCCATGCCAGTCGATTTTAGGTCGGTTTCGTTCAGGCGTTTGAACAAAGGATAATTCTCCGGGTCTATTTTATCGAAATGATAGCGCTCGATAGAATAGTGAAAGCCGAGCATAGCTTTAAACTTCCTCGTGTTTACGAGAGGCACCTTGAGCTTGGCCTTGATGCGCTCATTGCGACGTACCTCGACTGGATTCTCGGCGTTTGGAGGCCGCATCTGAAAGTCGGGATTGAAATTGTAGGAAATCGAGACCCCTTTACCCGGAGTTTTGTGGGTGACGCCCGGCTGGCACAAAAAGGAGTTACTTTCCGTAGCCATGTTATTGATGGAAACCTGGGCGTCCATCGATAATGAAAAAAGCAGGATGAAAATTGTCGGTGTTCTTATCATGGGCCTGGATGCAGGGGAAATAGTTTTTGTTTAAAAGAACGGTTAAGGTACACTTTATTGCCGTGGACAAATAATATAAGTACATTCCTTTTGTCTTCGAAAAATAATTCTGTGGAAACGGGAAAGAGGCTGTTGTTCTTTTTGACAACGACTAATTATCCGAACAGGAATTGTGCCGAAAATGTTCGGGCCCAGTGAATGAGCGGGTTCCGGAGTTGCCGGGAGCAAAATAGGTAGCGTTATGCGGCGGGTTTTCGAGCGGAATAAACGGCTGCCGGGAAAGTGTTTTGGCTCACCGTTTCCCATTTTTTCAACTCGAATCCGGCTGCCGCCAAATGCTGCCGGATGTCTACCGGACGACAACCCGTGAGGAGACCCGGAAACCACCGGGCCACGGCGTGCCAGATGCGGTTGTACCATTTCTGGCCGAAGGCCATCGTAGAAATGACCACCCGCCCGCCGGGTTTCAGCACCCGGAAAAACTCCGTCAGTATTTTTCCGAAATCTTCTTCAGGCAGTAAGTCCATCATAAAATTGTTGACCAGCAGGTCAAAGTGGCCGTCGCCGAAAGGCAGGGCATAGGCGTTGCCCGCCGCGAGGTGGGGCTGGCCTGCTTTGCCGCCCTCGTCGCCCGTGGCGAGGACTTCGACGTTCTCCAGGCCGGCTTCGCTGAGCCCCACGGCCACGGCCTCCGCGCATCGTGCGACGTCTTCGGGCGCGTAGCCCTCAGCGGAGACCGAAGGGATCTTCACCAGTTCCCGCAGGGTTTCCAGGGTGGGTTCGAGCAGGGGGTCCAACGCGTCGATGGGGGTGGTGGGCATGGTCGTCCTCGGTTTGGGGCCGGAGCGTGGGG
>CAZPHZ010000093.1:0-10253 GCA_964586035.1 uncultured Saprospiraceae bacterium | reverse complement strand
AACCCGTGCAAGCCCGCACCGAAGCGGCCGGTGGCAAAATTACCCAACCCAAAAAGCAAATCTCCCCCGAACACGGCCACATGTGCCTGTTTGAAGACTGCGAAGGCAACCGCTTAGGGCTGCATTCCGATGCGTGAATGAGAGGATGACAGAATGGTGACCCAGCGTGCGCCGGTTAAATTTTTTACGCCCCAATTTTGAGTGTGCCGAACCTCATACCTCATACTTCTCACCTCTCACCCCCCGTTACTCTTCCCGCATCAGGGCAGGTATCCGTTTCGCCCGCAGGGCGGCAGGCACGGAGGCCAGCATGCCGATGCTGAGCACAACCACCATTACGGACAGCAGGTCGATGAAGCGCATGCTGATGGGATAGGCATTGACGACAAAACCGTCGGGAATGGGCACGAGGCCGAAGTGGGTTTGCAAAAAATACAGGGCGAAAGCCAGCAAAAAACCAGTGCCGAGACCGAGAAGGCAAAGTAGAAAACCTTCGCCCAGAAAGATATTGCGCACGGTTTTATCTGAGGCTCCCATGCTTTTAAGGATGGCGATATCGCTTTTCTTTTCCAAAACAATCATCCAAAGGGAGCCTATCATATTGAAGGCTACCAAGATTAATGTGAGGCTGAGGATGGCGAAACTCATCCACTTCTCGATGTTCATTAATTTTAGAAAAGACTCGTCTTGCTGGTATCGGTTTTTTACCAAAAAATCGCTCCCCATAATGCGGCGCATATCTTCAATGGTAGCTGAGGCATCGGCACCGGGTTGCAATTTAATCTCTAAGGCACTCACTTCGCCTTGGGCACCCAACAATGCCTGTGCAAATCCGAGCGACACGATAATGTATTGATTGTCGAAATCCTGCTGTATTTTAAAGGTGCCCGACGGGTAGGCGAAGCGCTTTTTGAAAGGCTGCTCCATCGCACCTGTTTTGCCCCTTTTTGCCATGAAAACAGCGAGTGGTTCAAAGGGGTCGTCGATGTTCACAGAAAGTTTATTGCGCATACCGCCACCGAGAACGGCATAATACCTGTCCTCTTCCCGAAGGCTATACGCCCCTTCGAAGATGCTTGAATCGATGCCGGTGACCTTGTGGTAATTGCTATCCACGCCTTTGAGGATGCCGAAATCCTGGCTTTCCGAATATTCGAAAAAGGCCACCTCCTCAAGGGTCTCCGAGAGGTATTCCACGCCGGGAAGGGCCATGAGGTCAGCCTTTTGAGTGGAGTCGGGAATAAAGGTTTTTCCAATGGCAACCGTAATTTTCACATCTGGATTGAAACGGCTAAAGAGCTGCATAATCAAATCCTCGAATCCATTGAAAACACTAAGCACCAAAACGAGTGCTGCAGTTCCAATACTGATACCCAACACCGAGATGCCGGTGATGATATTGATGGCGTTCGTGCTCTTTTTTGCAAAAAGATAGCGCCGCGCTATTTTTAATGGAAGGTTCAATAAGGTGTTGCGGTATTTTGAATTGCAACAGCTTTGGCAAATGTATAAAAACTATACCTGGGGGTGGGCAAAGAGAATAAAGCCGGCACCTTGGCAAATTGTCATTTGTCCTGCTTATCGCATAAATTTATACCTATTGTATTTGGAAATGGCTTTATTTATCGAACTTCCACTTTGAAATTTTTTAACAAAAAAACTCGTCATTTTCAAACTGGTTCAGACAAAACAAATCCGCATGAAAAAAGAAAAAGTTTTATTTCAGGTCATCGTTGCCGCACTTTGCCTTTTTCAACATACTGCATTTGCGCAGCATACTAATGTGCTGGTGGGCACGGATAATTCTCCCAATGAACCTTCTATTTGCATCAATCCCAAAAATACCCAACAACTGGTGGCTGGAGCAAATCTCGACAACCTCTATTACTCCCACGACGGTGGTGCCACCTGGACCCAAACTCCAGTCACCTGTCCGTGGGGTATCTGGGGAGACCCCGTTATCGGCATTGATACTTCGGGAGCTTTTTTTTACCTGCATCTCTCCAATCCACCAACTGGAAACTGGATTGATCGAATCATCGCCCAAAAAAGTACGGATGGAGGCGTCACGTGGTCGGAAGGCAGTTACACCGGCCTCAATGGCAACAAGGCACAGGACAAACACTGGATTGCTACCGACAGACAGACGAACACCCTTTACGTTACCTGGACCCAGTTCGACGACTATGGCTCCACCAACCCGGCGGACAGCTCCATCATTCTTTTTTCAAAAAGCACCGATGGCGGTGAAACATGGTCTTCGGCCTTGCGCATCAGTGAGCTAGCCGGTGACTGTCTCGATAGTGACGACACCGCAGAGGGCGCCGTGCCGTGCGTGGGGCCGGACGGTGAGGTGTACGTCGCCTGGTCGAACCGAAATAAAATATGGTTTGACCGCTCGACAGATGGTGGCGAAACATGGCTCGAAAACGATGTTTTCGTTGCAGATCAGCCAGGCGGTTGGGACTACGCCATCTCCGGCATTTACCGCGCCAACGGCCTTCCGGTAACAGTCTGTGACCTGAGTGACGGGCCTCATAAAGGCACCATTTATGTCAATTGGACTGACCAGCGAAATGGCGAGGATGATACGGATGTTTGGCTCTCCAGGAGTACCGACTTCGGCGACACCTGGAGTGCGCCAGTACGCGTCAATGACGATGCCTCCGGGCGGCAGCAATTCTTCACATGGATGGCTGTAGACCAGGCAACCGGCTGGCTTTGGTTTGTGTATTACGACCGCCGGAATTATACGGGTGACCAAACAGATGTATTTATGGCTCTCTCGCAAGACGGTGGCGAGACCTTTAAGAATTTCCGCATCAGCGAAAGCCCCTTTCTGCCGGCATCGGGTTTCTTTTTTGGCGATTACACTAACCTGGCCGTCCACAACAACGTTGTCCGCCCTATTTGGGCAAGACTCGAAAGCAACGACCTCTCCATCTGGTCGGCAATCGTGGCGGTGGATAGTGTGCTCACGGCTACCATCGCCGAACCCGGAAATCCTGAATTTTCAATGGAAGACCCCTATCCCAACCCCGTTTCCGCAGACACGGGATTTTCTTTCAAACTGCACCGCCGCTCATTGGTCAACCTCAGCGTGGTGGATGTGCAGGGCCGCGAACGCGCTAAGCTCATCGAAAATGAATGGCGGGGATATGGGAAATACCTCGAAAAAGTGGATATCGAAAATATGGATATCTCCCCAGGCACCTACTTTATGGTGCTGACAGTGGATGGAGTAGTGCAGAAAAAGAAAATTGTGGTAATGGAATGAGGGGAGCTGAGTGACAGTCCATGATGCTGCAATTGCAGTTTATTATCTTTGTGAGGACTCGTTGAGAAAGAGGTAGCACAGATAACGAAAACACCAACGCAAACAAGTCAGCGCATGGAAGTAACCAGACTCTTTGAATTCCTGTATTACCAGCAGGAAAATTTCCCGCAGGAAAAATCTTTCGGCTACCGTTGCAACGATGAATGGCAATATTTCAGCACTGCTGAAATGATAGACATGGCTAACAAGGTGAGCCTCGGCCTGCTCACCAAACTCGGCGTGAAACCCGGCGACAAAATCGTGCTCGTCACGGAACAAAACCGGCCGGAGTGGGTAGTGATGGACATCGGCATACAACAAGTGGGAGCCATTGACGTGCCCGTTTATCCAACCATCAGCCAACGTGAGTACGAGTATATCTTCAACGAGGCAGAGGTTAAATACTGCTTCTGCGGCGGCGAAGACCTTGTACACAAGGTCTGCAAGGCCAAAGAAAATGTGCCGTCCCTCACCAGGGTCTTTTCCTTTGATGAAATCCTAACTCCACCTTCGGCAGAAAATGGCGAAGCGGTCTCTTTTTGGAAAAGTATCTGGGTGGAGGGCGATATGAGTGAGGTGGAAAAAATAAAGGCCGGTATAAAACCAGATGACCTCGCCACAATTATTTATACCTCCGGCACCACAGGCAACCCAAAAGGGGTCATGCTGTCGCACCACAACATCGTCAGCGACATAAAGTCTGTGGCGCCTATCGTGCCTGTGATTCCTGGTGACAGGGCGCTGAGCTTTCTGCCGCTCAACCACAGCTTTGAACGCGCCGTTGTCTATGCGTATATGTATTTTGGTGTCAGTGTCACCTTTACAGGCACAGACAATTTAGGCGGTGAGCAGGGCGACCTGCAGACCATAAGACCGCACATTATCACTACTGTGCCACGGCTTTTGGAGAAGGTCTATGAAAAGATTTACAACAAAGGATTGGAACTGCACGGCCTCAAAAGAATGCTGTTTTTCTGGGCATTATCCCTCACCAATGACTACGATTTTGGCAAAAAATACCATGGATGGGCAGCACTCAAAAGGCGCATTGCAGACAGGCTCGTTTTCAGCAAATGGCGCACGGCGCTTGGTGGGAACATGAAGGGTATTGTCACCGGTGCCTCGGCTTGCCCCGTGAAAATAGCGCGCATCTTTTCGGCGGCGGGCATCCCCGTACGGGAAGGTTATGGCCTGACGGAAACCTCGCCAGCCCTTACCATCAGCCGCTTTGAAGAAGACGGGGCCCTACTCGGCACCGTGGGGCCTGTCCTCAGTTGTGTCAAACTGAAGATTGACGAAGGCGATGGCAATTACGGCCCCGGCGAAGGGGAAGTCCTCGCCCGCGGCCCCAACATTATGATGGGGTATTATAAAAAGCCGGAGGCCACGGCCGCCGTTTTTAAGGAAATAAAAGGAGAGCGTTGGTTCTGTACCGGAGATATAGGAAAATTCGTGAAAGGCCCCGGCGGGCAGGAGTTTCTTAAAATCACAGACCGCAAAAAGGCTTTGCTTAAGACTTCCGGCGGGAAATACGTGGCCCCACAACCCATAGAAAATGCACTCCGGGAAAATTTTCTCATTGAGCAGGTGATGGTCATCGGCGAAAATCGAAAATTTGTCTCGGCCCTCATCGTTCCTGCGGAAGCAGCGCTGCGCGACTGGTGCCAGAGCCATGGCGTGGCGTTCACTTCACTGGACGGAGTTTTCCATAATGATAAAGTTCGGGAACGCTATCAGCACATCGTGGACAAGTGCAACCCGTTATTCAGTCACGTGGAACAGGTGAAAAAATTCCAACTGCTCGACACCTCGTGGGAGCCGGTGAAATCCAACGGCACCGAGGGCGAGCTCACCCCCACCATGAAGCTGAAACGGCGCGTGATTTTGAAAAAACACGCCGCGGAAATTGAGGCGATGTATGCCTGAAGGGCAGTTGGCAAAACCATTAAGACAAATAACCATTCAACCCCTCACCGTCGCGGCTTATACTTCGAGCCGTCCATAATCGCCTGGGCGTCTTTCAGCGCAATCAGGTCTTCGAGCGCAGTGCCGGGATGTCGTTTCATGTAGGCTTTTACGATTTGCCAACCGAGCCAGTTGGCGGTACGGCCGGGAGCTTCATCGGGCATGCCGGGCGAGTTCGGACTGTATTCCACCAATTTACGAAAATCTTTCCAGGCAGTTGAATAGAGCAAGTCTTCCGAAACCAAATATGCCCAGATATTAGTCTCATTTTCATGGCACCAATCCACCTGCTGTTGCGAATATTCAAGTTTAACGCTGTCAGGTGCATACGGAAGCAACTGGTCCAGGATATATAGCTCTTTCCCGTTGTGAATCATATAATCCAACAAACGATTACCGGGAGAGGGGCCATTCATGTCCTTTACCAGGAGTTTCATGGACTTATCCACGATGTGATCTTTGTTGAAACTATGGGTGAGATATTGAGAAAAATTGGGGTTCGAAGGGTTATATTGCTGATAGGGATAGCCCTCGCCCAGATAAAAGTCTAACCCCACACCAATGGAATTATCGCCATACAAAAACCCGCCGATGGAATACTCCGAGATGTAAGTGACCACCTCGCCCGAAAGTGGTTCCAGAGGAAAGTAATACTTGTAAAATTGAAACGCTTGTTCAAAATCATTTTTCAAGTTATCGAGGTTTTGGAACACCACTTGGCACGTGTCGTACAGATGCCTTATGCCGGGGTAGGTGATGAACCCGCGCACATAGGCTTCGTGCCCTTCAGGGGCTATGGTGGAGTCTTTGGAGCCGAGAATCCGGCGGAAAAAAATATCTCCGAATTCGCCGTAATCCTCCTCTAACCTTGCGAGGTCATGTGCCATATCGTTCGTGTCAAGGGTAAATAGATCCTGGTCGAAGCGCTTCAATTCCACATTGACGGAGATGTTAGAAACATCGGGAATATCTTTATCTTTGCCGCATCCAGCCATACCGGCAAATAGGATTGCTGCCGGAAAAAGAAAAAGCGCGTTTCTGGCGTTTATCATTTTTAAAACAAACATGGTTGTTGCTTGATATATGGGGGAGTGAAGGCTCAGTGGGCATCCTTTCATTGTGCAGGCATTCCTGTTATTTAGTATTAACCAAAAACAAAAGTAGATGAAAAAAATTGTTGCAATCGCGTTCTTATTCCTGTTCATGCAAGAATTTATTGCGGCTCAAACCACCGATTTACGCCTGGGTCTTCAGGTGAGTCCCGTGTTTTCCAACATGGGCAGCGCAGACAATACAATAAATAGCAACGGTACAAACCTCGGACTAAAACTCGGAATGCGTGCGGAGATGTTTTTCAGGGAAAACTACGCCTTCATCACAGGCATCGGTTTTGCCTTTAACAGCGGCGGAACCATGCACCACGATAATGGAGGTCAAATATGGACCCGCTCTGAATTGCCGGGCGGCGTGGACCCCACTTTCCTGCCGGGAGTGGACCTGAAATACAACCTTCAATACGTGGAAATTCCCTTCGGTCTGAAATTTCGTACCAATGAAATGGGGTACCTTCGCTATTGGGCTGAAATACCGGTGATTACACTGGGATTCAATTCGCAAGCTCGTGGCTCCATACAACAAACGGGCATCAATGAGGATAAAATTGACATCAAGAAAGAAGTGACCGGCTTGTCTATGTCGTGGGGTATTGCAGGTGGTGTGGAATACAACGTCAGTTCCGGCACCTCGCTTATCGGTGGCCTTGGCTTCGAAAAAGTGTTCACCGATGTGACCAAAAATGTGGATGAGGATAAGTCGAAGGCATTTATCAACAACATTGTGTTGCGGCTCGGAGTGCTGTTTTAAGAAAGGTGTTTCTTTTTTGGTAAATTGACCCCGCAAAAGCGGATCCCGGTTTTCTGCCGGTTGCTTTTACGGGGTCTTCTTTTATCCCGATTATCTATTTTACTGAATTAATAAACTAATGAATGAAGAACAATTTCAGGTTAACTGGAACGACTTATTAGATTTTAGCAAAGAATTTCTGCCCAAATTGGCGGGAGCGATTCTGGTAGTTGTCGTAGGCTTTTGGATAATAAGGAAGCTGGCAGTTGTAGTGCGCCTGTCTTTGCAAAAAGCCAAATTCAGCAAAGAGGTCACGCCGTTCATCGTCTCTTTTCTGAACATCGCCATGAAGGTCATCGTGCTACTAGTTGCAGCCGGCATGGTGGGCATTGAAACTACCTCCATCGTTGGCATTTTAGCCGCGGCAGGATTTGCGGTGGGATTGGCGTTACAAGGCAGCCTCGGTAATTTTGCCGCCGGTATCCTCCTCATGGTCACACGGCCCTATAAAGCCGGCGATATGGTAGAGGTAAACGGGAAATTCGGCAAGGTGGAGGAAATTCACATTTTCAACACTGTGCTCACAACACCAGGCTTTAAAACGCTCATCATCCCAAACGGCAAAGTCATCGACGACACCATCATTAACTTCTCTGCAAAAGGGGCAATTCGCCTCGAACTCAACGTATCCATGCCCTACGAAGAGAGCTTCCCTAAGGTGGAACATATCATTTTATCCGCCTTGAAAACTGTGCCCCAGGTACTCGGAGACCCCGCACCGGAGGTAGGCATCGAAACTTTCGATAGTCATAATGTCGTGCTGTCAATCCGGCCTTTTGTACTTCCCGATGATTATTGGGACGGTATATTCGAAGTGCACCGGCGGGTAAAAGCGGCTTTTAACTCGCACGGCATTAAAGTCGCTTATTCGGAGGGCATCGAGTTGGGGCCAATCGGGGGGTGATAGAAATGCTAATTAACCGGCTGTAAACGAATAATCGAATTCTTTCAGACCACAACCGTCAATATGAATTTCAAACGGCGCTCCAGAAATAGCAAGCCCAAAGAGGCCGACAATCTCGGCTTCGGCACCCGCATCACTTCCGACAATTCCCGGATGATTGATAAAAACGGGGAGTTCAACGTGGAAAAAACAGGAGCTCGCACCTGGGCCCCTTACCAGGATTTGAAGGAAATGGGCTGGGGTAAATTTTTTCTCATTGTGGTGGCCATTTTCATAGTGGTCAATGCCATCTTTGCCCTGATGCTCATACTTTGCGGGACGGAGTGCCTCAGCGGTGTTCACGCCGCCGGATTGTGGCCCCACTTTATCGAAGCCTGGTATTTCAGCGTGCAAACTTTCACCACCGTGGGCTACGGAAGTGTCAGTCCGGTATGTACATCTTACAACCTCATCGCCTCTGCCATCGCCCTCGTGGGGTTGCTGTCTTTTGCATTGGCCACTGGTCTCATCTTTGCGCGGTTTTCCAAACCCGTGGCACGCTTTGTCTTCAGTAAAATTGCTGTTATGGCGCCATACAAGGATGGGACGGGTTTCATGTTTCGCCTGGCGAATAGCCGCCATCACAAGCTCATCAATCTGGAGGCCAAACTCACCATGTCGTGGGTGGAAAAGGATGGAAAGGACGGCAAAAAAAGGCGTTACGCACGCCTTCCTCTTGAAGTCGACAAAATTGCCATGATGCCGCTTAGCTGGACCATCGTCCACCCCATAGACGGCAAAAGCCCACTTCACGGCAAAACACCTGCCGAGCTGGGAAAAATGAACGTTGAAATCATCACGCTTATCATTGGTTTTGACGAGTCATTCTCACAAACCGTACACGCCAACTACTCCTATAGTAGCGATGACTTGCTTTGGGGCAAACGTTTCAAGATGATGTATTATCCAGGTGAAAATGGAAAAACGGTGCTCAATCTCGACATGATCGACGAAGTCATGGAGCCGTGAGTTTTCGCACCTCTTCCCCAAAATTCAATGACGGGTGTTTTGCCTGCAACGTATCAATAGCTGCGAGCTGGTGTTTTACAAAATGCCGGTGTTCTGCCGACTGCCGGTGAAAGGGGCGGTGTTCTGCTGCCGAAACAATACGTTCTATTTGCCGGCACAATTCCGAAGTTTCTGCGTCGAAAAATGCCTGTCCGAAGTGTTGCCAGATGTAATCCACCGCCACGGTATTGGGGTGGATCATATCGGCTGCGTAAAAGCGGTAATCCCGCAGGTCATCGAGCAGGATTTCGTACGCAGGCAAATAATGTACGAATGGGAGTTGGCTGCAAATCTGCGAAAGCGCCAGAAGAAGGGTGGCTTTGCTGCGCTGGTTCTCCGTCAGTCCGTCGCGCAGATGCCGCACGGGGCTGACGGTGGTGACAATCTCAAGTTGAGGCAGGCGCTGTTTCAGCTTTTCAAAGACCGGCAAAATTTCCTCCGTCACTTCTTCGACGGAGAGCCGCCGCCGCTCGAACTGCTCTGCCGGCACCTTGTGGCAGTTGGCCACGATGCGGCCACTTTTTTTGAAAATAAAAACATGCGCGGTGCCGAGGGTGACGAGCAAGCGGCTGGTTTTTGAAAGGAATGCCCGCGCTTCGGTTAGCGAGCGGTTGATGTTTCCCAACGCCGTCTTTTTATCGGGATGAGAAAATGTGCCGTGGTGTGCAAAGCTGTGCCAAAGCCCCATGTGCTCGAACAAGTCAGCCTCGGAAAACGACGCCGAAGTGAGCAATATATTCAGGCTCCCGGCCAGCGAAACGGGATTGTAAACGATGCCGGAGGGGTTGATTAAAGTGGAGAACTTCAGTTTTTGCAGCCGCTTGCCGATATGCTCCGCAAAACAAGAGCCGAGACATAGAACGCTGTCGTGGTGCGAGATTTTCACGCCGCTGCTGGTGGGCGGCAGGGTCGTGCGGAATTTTGTCATGGTGGCCGGATAACTAAATATGGTTTTCAAGCCCATTCAGCCATTTAGAATTATTTTCTCGCAAACTTCATCTTGTACCCAACCTTGATATCTCCTTTCCTGATCTTATCGAGTTTGCGCTTGATAAGTTGTTTTTTGAGGGGCTTGAGCAATTTTGTAATTTGTATACTTTATATTTGGTGCTCATTATG
>CAZPHZ010000092.1:0-10263 GCA_964586035.1 uncultured Saprospiraceae bacterium | reverse complement strand
ATCAAAAGTGCAATGTTAATCACATAGCGACTTCGAAGAGAAGAGCCGGGCGATGTTTTCAATCAGCCCACTCGCGCAGGCATGCATTTGTCAAAACAGCGCGTCTTTGGGAACAACTTCTGATGATGCAATTTGCAACAATTAGGGTGGGTAAGACTCGAAATTATTTTCCAGGTATTTCACCGATTTTGCATTCGCCCATATAGCGGGCTCCCTCATCCACAGTCATTTTCGACGCTGTGATGGTGCCTTTAATAAAAGCTGAGTTCTTCAAATGGAGCAAACCTTCGACCCATAGCTCGCCTTCTATGGTGCCCATGATGGTGGCATCTTTCGAGCGAACGTTGCCTTCGATGCGGCCGTTTTGGCCCATAACGAGCAGATGACCGCATTTCACTTCGCCTTTTATTTTGCCGTCGAGGCGCACATTTTCATCAGAAGAAAACTTGCCTTCAATGCTCGTACCCGATGCTATCACACAGGTTTCAGCTGTTGTTTGGCTGGCACTGGTTGTAAAACCGTTTTTTTTCTCTGTGCTGTTTTTTGATTTCGTACCTAACATTTGTGTTGTTTTTTTACGTGTTTGGAGAGCAGGTCCGTGTTTTGTTCGCTCATCGTACTTTTGCCAGGCGTTTTTTGGCTGCCATTTTCCAATGGGAATCGAAACAATCGTTCACTTTTTTCAAAATCACTGAGTGAGTACAATAATATTGGGCATCGAATCTTCCTGCGACGATACGGCAGCAGCCGTCCTTAAAGATGGTGTCATATTGAGCAATTGCATCGCAAGCCAGGAGGCCCATCGTCAATACGGAGGAGTGGTGCCGGAGGTTGCATCGCGAGCGCATCAGGAGAACATTTTACCCGTTGTGGATTTGGCCTTGAAAAAGGCAGGTGTAAAAAAAGAAGAATTGAGTGCCGTTGCTTTTACACGCGGTCCCGGTCTTATTGGCTCGCTGATAGTTGGGGTTTCCTTTTCAAAATCTTTTGCCATGAGCCTCGGCATTCCGATGGTAGAGGTGCACCACATGCAGGCTCATGTACTGGCACATTTTGCCGAAGCCCCCAAGCCCTCATTTCCCTTTCTATGCCTAACTGTTTCTGGCGGTCACACCCAAATTGTGCTGGTTCGTGATTTTCTGGATATGGAGGTCCTCGGCCGCACCCTCGACGACGCTGCAGGCGAGGCTTTTGACAAAACGGGCAAACTCCTGGGTCTCGATTATCCCGCCGGACCCGAGTTAGACAAGTGGGCCCAACTGGGTAAGCCGATGTTTGGATTCCCCGAGCCAAAGGTCCCCAACTTGGACTTTAGTTTCAGCGGGCTCAAGACATCTATTCTCTATTTTTTGCGGGACGCAACAAAAGAAAACCCTGAATTTATAAAGGAAAACATGGCCGGAATTTGCGCATCTGTGCAATCTCGTATCGTCAGCATTTTATTGAATAAATTACAGCGGGCAGCCCGGCAAACCGGCATCAGGGAAATAGCCATCTCGGGTGGCGTTTCCGCCAATTCAGGATTGCGAAGCTGTTTAGAGGATATGGGTAAGAGGGAGGGCTGGAATACTTACCTGCCGAAATTAGAATACTGTACCGACAATGCCGCCATGATTGCTGTCACCGGATATCAAAAATTTTTGAAAGGAGAATTCGCCGGGCAAGATGTCACCCCATCGGCGAGGCTCGAATGGTAAAACCATCCTATCCCTCGATTATCTTCTTTTTCATCTTATCAAACTCTTCTTCTGAGATTATACCGGCCTCCTTTAGTTCGGCCAACTCTTTAAGACGGGACACATCATCCTGCACGGATTCGGCAGGTTTCGTTGGAGCCACTTCATCAGTTTCGGAAGCAGTTCGCTGTTCAGCTTTATTTTTCGCTTCCCGTTGCTTTCGCAACTCTTCCGCCACTTTCTTCCCTTTTTCAAACTGCTCGTTGTAAAGCTTTTTCAACCGGTTGGTGTCGAAATCCAAAATGGTACCACCGGTTTCGAAATGTATTTTAAATACCTGCCCCAGGGCATACGTTGAAGCTCCTGCGAGAGCAGCGTTGGTCACTCCACCCACGTATGACCCCACCACCGGGATCATTTTCGCCAGGCTGCCAGCGCCGATACGAGCCAGAGTAGCTGTTGTGAGCGAGCTCACAATAGCCTTGCCCTGTGTTTCGAGGAAATCCTGGTCGTAAACCTTGCAGAGCTGTCGGATCATATCCAATTGGGATGCGCTGACAGCAAAAATATCGACCACAGGCAGCGGGATAATACCTGCTCCCATGCTGAAAAGGATGTGGTTGCGAATGACTGATTCGGCGTGTTTGCCGCGCTCCATTTTGATGTCTTTGAAATCGCTCATGACTTTGTTTTTTAACTCTTCGGTTGCTGTTTTTAAAATATCGTTCATCAGTATGGTAGGTATTGATTCGTGAAAAACTTTTCAATAATAACTCCATAGCTTTGGTCTTCCGGATTTTCTTCGACAGGGAAACACCGTTCACCGACCAGTTTCCTGGCCCGTTTCCTGGACTTGTGATGAGGGCTCCACTTTTACCGGGGAAAAACGCTCCATCGCCATAGTGGCGGTTACAGCGCCAAGCCCGGTGGCTAACACGACGCCAACCAACGGTAAAAACATCAGAAAATAGGCAACCATACCTGTGGCCACTGCCACACCAGGCACCTGGTAAGTTCGTTTCCGGCTTTCACTCATTTTCATTCCAAAACATTCCAGGTAATTGTCAACGAGCAAGAATCCGAGAAAGTAAAACTGAATGACAAGACCCGCCGGCGTTTTCAGGAATTCGAATCCCACGATGCCCAAAGCCAGATTGACGATACCACGGACGATAGTTTCCATGAGCCAGGCCAAGAACGATGCAGCTATCATCCGTTTTTCAGCTTCAATGAAAGCCCCAAAGGATGCATTTGATTTAAGGCCAGTTCGTATTTCCATCGTCTGGCGAATAAAGTGAAAAGTGAATACCTCCAACACGATGAGGACGAGGTATTTTCTGCCACCCTGAAAGGCCCAAGTTAATTTTTCAAAAGAGAAATTTTCAAATGCGGAGGCCAAGCCCGCCGCAAAAGCCGGACTATCCGAGGTCATGGAAGCCATCAATTGCCAAACCTCTTGAAAAAACTGCCAGCCGAGCAAAAAGGCCGCTCCGAGTAAAATCCATATCATCCAGCCATATTGGCGCAACCCTTTCCAGGGCCGGTGTTCCCGAATGAATTCCCAAGCCGCTTTGTGCAGTATAAGTGTGACGGCGAACTGCCTGATAAACCTGGTGGCCTTTTCTGAAAAGTTTTCTGTCATGGCTCCATTGAAGAATTGAGCATAAATGAACTATTGTTGAGCCGGGGATTGCTCCCAACTGTCTCCGGTTTCGGCAATATCTTCCACCATCTTTTCGAGATTTTTTAAAGCCTCGGGCGCACCGTAGTAGTCTTTGATGGTTTTTGTTTTCCCCTGGTGGCTAAAGGTAATCCATGTCGTGGGCATATCTGTAACCGAACCGGTATATTCCTCTTCAAAATCCCAAAACTTTGAGGTTTCAAAGGATTGAAAAAGCAAAGAAGTTTCTTCAGGCGGCAGGGTGCGGGTCCATTCCCCAATCTTTTCCACGTTGCGTTTCCCATTGAATTTGGCGTAGCCGGTGCCGTCAATCGAAAAACTATAGACCGGGCAATAGCCAAAACAAGGGTCTTTTTTGATTTCTATGAATGAATTGGCGTTGTATTTTTTATCACCACATGCCAATGTAAAAATTGCCAATGCAAACAGGAGCACGGTGTTTTTCATAAATTGGCCATTTAGTAACGGTTACTGATTGACAATTTTACGAAATGTATTTTGCACAGCCACGGGATATTTGTTTCAATTGGTAAGACTTCCACAGCTGTGATTTTCAGCCTGTGATATAAATGTGAGCTCGAATATCAACCCGGTAAAAACACCTGTGACAGAAAATGATACAATATAAACCACGAAACATTGACTTCCTTAAAACCCACGATTCCAAAATAATTACCATCCATGGAAATATACAAAGACCTTTTGGTCGCCGAAATCCGGCGCCGTCTTTTTGATGAAAACATCCCGAGAATAAAAAAATGCCTCGGCGAGCTGTCTGAAAAAGAGATTTGGTACCGCCCGAATGAGCACAGCAACAGCGTTGGCAACCTGGTGCTTCACCTCTGCGGGAACGTGCGGCAATGGCTCATTGCGGGCCTTGGCGGCCATGTGGACACACGGAAGCGGCAATCCGAGTTCGACGAACCGGGGCCGGTACCAACCGCCAATCTCATCTCCATGCTCGACCAATTACAGCTTGATGCGGAACAGACGCTTGACCATATATCTTTGGAAAAAATACTTTCTCCCCTGCGTGTACAGGGCTTTCAGGAAACCGGTCTGAGTGTGCTCATTCATGTAGTGGAGCATTTTTCCTATCACACCGGGCAAATTACCTACTTTGTAAAATGGCAGAAAAACCGGGACATGGGGTATTACAGTGGATTGGATTTGGATGTAGAATCGTGACGGCAACCAAACGGCATTTTATCACAAAACTAAAAAGGGGATAATTGTGAAAGAAAGGTCAATTTGCGGAGGGTAGGGTAAATTGAAATTTTGAGCCTGGCTGGTCTGAGGCACCTACCCAGATGTTTCCGCCAAGGTTGGAGACAATTTTCTTGCAGGTGGCCAGACCAATTCCCGTACCCTCATAATCCTGCCGGGTATGCAGCCGTTCAAAAATGTTGAAAACGTTTTTACGGTGCTCCTCCGCTATGCCAATGCCGTTGTCGTGGAGTGTGAAGACATGGTTACCTTCTTCAAAACTGTATTTGATTTCGATAACGGGATGCACATCCTTTCGGCGAAACTTTATAGAGTTGGCTATCAGGTTTTGAAATAGTTGAATCATCTGAGTAGTCGGAGCCTTTATCGTTGGCAATGGGTTAGAATAAATGGCTGCATCATTATCTTTCATTACCATCATCAGATTATTGATGACGATAAAAAGGATTTCGTCGAGGTTGGTTTTTGTAACTTGTGTGTTTTTCCGCCCCAGCCTTGAATACTCCAGCAAATCGGTCAGCAATTTATCCATCCTGGTCACGCCGTCGGTCACGAAGTGCATGTATTCTCCCGTGGCACCGTCGAGGTGGTCATTCAGTTTTCGTTGTATCAATTGGGTATAAGTGCCTATCATCCGCAGGGGTTCTTTAAGGTCGTGTGAAGCTGCATATGCAAATTGCTCGAGTTCCCGGTTCGACCCTTGCAACTGGACTTGTGTCTCTTTCAGCGATTGTGCTTGTTTTTGTATTTCCTGCTTTTGCCGCTTTAGTTCTTCCTGTTTTTGGTTTAATGCCTCAATAATGAGCGCCTGGCCTCTGGCGAAGATGAGTACCACCCCCACCACAATAATGAACAACCCGGAATAAGTCACGAGGTAATACAAAGCATCCAAGTCCATGGTTTGCTCCCGGAACGAAACTGCCGCGTTGATTTCAAGGTAATATTGAAATCCGATGTATCCCAAGAGTCCAAACAGCCAGAATAAACCCGATCTTGGATTGGCAAAAAGAAGGGCCATCAATGGAGCGGCTAATAACCATAATAAATTATCGGAATACAAGCCTCCACTGGTGGGGATGGAGTCTATCAAGATAAAAGAAAGGAAAACGGCGAGAAGGTTTCCCGAAAGTGTAAAGTTTCCAAAATACTTGAAAATGATCGTCAACCCGATGACGATGAGCATAGCCAATTTTAGTGGTGGATTGGCAGCTTCGGGATAGTTCAGGGTATTATTGAGGTCGAAAACGAAAGAAATCAGGAAGAGAAAAATGTGTAAAAACACCAGAACCCGGGCCTTTCGCAGAAGTATAGGCGAAGATTTGAACTGGTCGGGTACCAACCATCTATCAATGAATAATCCGGCCGATTTGAATAGAGGAAGAAGGTGCATACTGCATTTGAGCTATATGCACCTTCTTAACAAGATTGTTGCCAAACAAAGAAGGGATGGACTAATCGGCAAGCACAAGCCTGCCAGGCGCTGGCATTAAATTAAAGGCCTTGTGAATTTGTTCTATGCTAAAATCCTCTTCTTCTAATATTTCCGGCAGTATTTCAGCTACCTTTTCAAGCATCCAGGAAATGTCTTCCTCCGTATGGTTGACCGTAAGAAGGAAACGAATGCCCGTATTGTTATAAGGCACGCTGGGATAAATGGCGAGGCAGGAGAACAGGCCTTCTGCCATTAGCCGCTGTACTAATTTAGTACCCACCTCAGGCTTGCCAGCCCCCAGAAAAAATATCGGGGTACCATCTTTACTCACTAGAGGAAGGTTCAACTCACTGGCCTTTTTGCTGAAAAAATCAATCTTTCGTTTGAGGTTCGACTGCAAACTGTAGATTTCATCCGACAAATGTATTCTGGCTGAGGCAACGGCTGCGCCCAAAGTGGCAGGCTGCAAGGGACCGGTAAATATCAATGGACTTCCAGTGTTTCTAACCAGGTTTTTGTAAGTATCGTCGTAAAATACACCCACTCCACCGGAAGCTCCAAAGGCCTTACCAAGGGAGGTAATGAGTACCATCCGTGGATGGAAAGGCATGCCCTCTGCAACGGCTCCGGCCCCGTGCTTTCCGGTCCAGCTCATTCCATGCGAATCATCTATGTACAGGTGAAATTGCTCGTATTTTTCCAACAGCTGGTGTAAATCTTCCATGGGTGCCACATTGCCATACATAGAATATACTCCATCGGCCATGTACCACACCTTTTGATATTGCTCACTCAGCTTTTTTATCCGGTTTTCCAAATAATCCATCCTGTTGTGACGGACCATCTCAACATGTGTGCCGTTGGCCTTAAGTATTTTAGTGGTCATTTGAACGCTCGTATGCACCTGGTGGTCCAAAATGACGGCATCCCGGTTGGTCACCAAAACTGGTAATACGGAGAGATGCCCCAACATTGTGGTAGGCATAACAACGGTGGGATGGCCAAAAATCTGATCCAAAGAAGACTCCAATTCCTGGTAAGGGTGCAACGACATGTATGCTCTAACGCAATAGTACTGCACTCCGTACCGGTCTATGGCATCCTTTGCAGCCTCCTTTAAGCGGTCGTCGGTTTCGAGTCCCACATAATTACAGGATGAAAAGTTGAGTAATTCTTTACCATCCACCTGAATAATTCTTCGGTTCGGCATGGTTTGCTCATCCATGTCCAGATGAATAATGCCCATTTTTTTTAGGCGCATTGCGAGCTGGTTCACCAACTCTACTTGGGAGGTAGGGAGTTGCATAATTTTTGATTTTGCGGCGAATGCCTTTTAGCCTTCTCGTTAAAAACTCGGATACAGGAACGTTTTTAAAACAACTGGATAGCGCACACAGGACAAAAGCCTGGGAACTTCCATGTACAAATTTTTCTAAATAGTACTTTCAGCGGTAAAAGCTGAGTGTTGATTGGTTTGGGAGCGTTTTTTACTTAAAGCGTTTCTAAAATTTCTCGGAATAACTGAGGCAAATGTAAGTAATAGATTTAATACTTGCAATACCTTGATTGGATTATTTTTCCTTAACAATGTAATGCCCCGAAATAAGGCAGATATGGTATAGCATTTACAAACCAATATTTACCAGCAAATAACACCCGCTACTCAAACCAATGGAAATGTCTATTACACTGCACCAACTACCATTTGAAAACCTAACTATTTAGGCTGGATAAATACGCCACACCGAACAATCGTTCGTGCATCGTGTCAAAATATTCCTACTTTTGCCATAGCCGACTGGCCAATTTTTCTACCGCAGCCAACCAATCCATAGTATGAAAGAGCAGAATCTCGAAAAGCATTTTCAAGCCAAGATAGACGCTGAAATAAAGATTGAGCCAAAGGACTGGATGCCTGACAGCTACCGCAAGACGCTCATCCGGCAGATTTCTCAGCACGCTCATTCCGAAATCGTCGGCATGCTGCCCGAAGGCAATTGGATTAGTCGTTCACCCTCATTGCGTCGCAAACTCATCCTGCTGGCCAAAGTACAAGACGAAGCCGGTCATGGTCTTTACCTCTACAGCGCCGCAGAAACATTGGGGGCAAGTCGTGATGAGCTCGTCCATCAGATGCTAATTGGCAAAGCCAAATATTCCAGCATTTTCAACTATCCGACACTTAACTGGTCTGACATCGGCGCCATCGGCTGGCTGGTGGACGGCGCTGCCATCACCAACCAGGTGATGCTTACGCGCACGTCCTACGGGCCTTATGCAAGAGCCATGGTGCGCATTTGCAAAGAAGAGAGCTTTCATCAGCGGCAGGGATTTGAAATCATGCTCACCATGAGCCGGGGCGCGGCAGAGCAAAAGCAGATGGCACAAGATTCCCTCAACCGATGGTGGTGGCCGTCGCTGATGATGTTCGGTCCACACGATAGCGAATCGACACATAGCGAACAGGCCATGAAATGGAAAATCAAACGTAAATCCAACGACGAATTGCGGCAGCAATTTGTCGATGCCACGATACCACAAGCTAAACTGCTTGGCCTCACCGTGCCCGACCCGGAACTCAGATGGAATGAAGAGCGTCAGCATTACGATTTCAGCCCGATAGATTGGGACGAGTTTTGGAACGTGGTGAAAGGTAACGGTCCCTGCAATCGTCAGCGCATAGCAGCCAGACAAAAAGCTTATGATGACGGGGCTTGGGTGCGAGAGGCAGCTCTGGCTTATGCTGAAAAAAAGGAACAGCGGAAATCAGGTGTCAGAAAAACGGAAGCGGCGTAGCCAGTTGTTTAATCCATTATTTTTAGGTGGGTACGGAGGTGTAATAAACCCCATAAATTTGGTTTGCAACTCTAGAATTTTAATAGCGAAAGTATGAAAAAAAATTGGCCTCTTTGGGAAGTTTTTATCCGTAGCAAAAGCGGACTGGACCATAAACATGCCGGTAGCATTCACGCAGCCGATGCAGAAATGGCTATTGAAAATGCCCGCGACATCTACACCCGCCGCAACGAAGGCGTCAGCATCTGGGTGGTGGAATCTAAGTATATCACTGCCTCTGACCCTGCCGATGCGGACGCTCTTTTTGAGCCGGCCAAAGACAAAATTTACCGGCACCCGACGTTTTATGATTTGCCAGATGAAGTGAAGCACATGTAACGGTGGACCGAAGTCAGTACTCAATTTCTGTTTGTAATCAAAGTTAAAAAATGGTACTGCCTGCCACTTCTTATTCCTTTTCTTAAATGGATACGAACAAATCTATTTTCAATTATCTCTTGCAGTTGGGCGACAATGCACTCATTTTGGGGCACCGCCTCGGCGAATGGTGTGGCCACGCTCCCGAAATGGAACTCGATATCGCACTAACTAATATCGCCCTCGACCTAACGGGTCAAGCGCGGTTCCTTTACCAACGTGCGGCAGAGCTGAATGGGCTTGGAGAATCGGAGGACGACCTCGCCTATCTCCGCGATGTGACCGGGTTTCACAACGTTTTGCTCGTGGAGCAACCCAACGGGGATTTTGCACATAGTATCGCCCGCCAGTTTTATTTCGATGCATTCAATTATTTTTTCCACGAGGAACTGGCCCGGAGCAGGGAAGAATGGCTCGGCGCCTTTGCCGCAAAATCTTTGAAGGAAATAACCTACCATCTGCGCTTTAGCTCGGAATGGGTGTTGCGACTCGGAGATGGAACTGCCGTCAGCCATAAAAAAATGCAAACCGCCATCAACGATCTTTGGTATTGGACCGGAGAATTGACAGCGCCAACTGACCTCGAACGCCAGATGGCTAATGGTGGCATAGGACCGGATTTGCAAAAAATAAAATCGAGATTTGACGAACGGGTTGGAGACGTGCTCTCACGCGCCACACTAAAATTGCCCGCTGGTACCTGGATGCAAAGCGGTGGAAAGGAAGGCTCCCATACTGAACATCTTGGATTTATACTTGCAGAAATGCAATTTCTGCAAAGGGCATACCCCGGCAACGAGTGGTAGGAATTACATTTCAATAAGTATCTGAAATAAGATTCATGATAACCATCATTTCAGGCACCAATCGGAGGAACAGCGAAGCTCAAAAATTTGCAAAGCATTACCAGAAAACACTGGTTTCCAAATGCAACAAACCTGTGAAACTACTCGCTTTGGAAGACCTCCAGCACGATTGGTTTCAACCCGTCATGTATAACGACTGTGGCCGAGGCGATATGCATGACAAACGCC
>CAZPHZ010000091.1:0-10288 GCA_964586035.1 uncultured Saprospiraceae bacterium | reverse complement strand
CGCAGGTGCCTCCAGTCGGCACCGCCGTCGGTACTTTCTTCACAAATGTATTCCACAGGGCCTCCGTTGCCGCTGGTAGGGCCAGCGGTGCTCGTTATGGCTGCCGGGTCAAATGCACCGCACTGGCTTTCATCGCCACTGATGCTGCCCGGCGAGTCGTAGTTTTGGGTAAACGATTTGGTCACCGTGTTTGACCAAACCCAGTCGTTGCAGGGCACGAGGCGGGCGCCGCGCCGATACTCCGCAGGTTGTGAAATGACGCCGGGGTCATAGCTTTCTGCGGTTGCACCGGCAATATCGTTCCATGTGGTGCCGCCATCGGTACTCTGCTGCCAGCGATATTCCGTGGTGCCGGTGCCGGGACCAGGAGGCGCGAGGCCGGCAACGGGCGAGGGGTCATAACTGGCGAGGCAGGAAGTTTCGTCGCCGCCGATGGTGCCGGCATCGGTGTAATTGCCGGTGCTGTTAACGGTGATTTGCTGCGTATCGCTGCATCCGGAAGCACTCGAAATGGTCACGTTGTAAACACCTGCTGTCAACCCGCTGCGGTTGCCGTCGTTTCTGGCGAGATCGGCGATTTGAGTTGCGGGGACAGACCGTTCGAAATAATAGCGAATGTCGTCCAGTTTTCCGGTGAAATAGTCGGAAGAGTTTCCGAAGGCCGAGCCATTGATAGTGGCGCCGAAGCCGCCGTTGCTGCCGTGGTTTTTTACGGTGGTGAAACTCGCCGCCGCGGAATTGCCCGCCACGCCGTCGAGATAGAGCGTGAGCAGACCGCTGTCGTACACCCCCGCCACGTGGTGCCATTGGCCGTCTTTGGGGAATTCGTGCCTGCCGGCAATGAAAAGATTGCCTGCATTCTTCACGCCGAATTCCAATGAGTCACCGTTGATGCGAATGGCGTAACCATTGACGGAGCCTCCCTCATCGAGCAGGGTTTGCACGCCGTCGTAAACTGTGGGTTTCACCCAAAAAGAGACACTGAGTTTTGAAAATGAGACTTCCATGAATCCCCCATCCACGCTGTATCTGACATAACTGCTGCCGTTGAGATACAATGACTGTTGACCTTCGATGGCATCGGTGGAGTAAATGGTCGAACCACCGGTGCCGTTATCATGGTGGTTGTTGCCCGACTGATCATCGGTCGTATTTTCAAAGGTCCAGCGAGCGGTTTCGGGAATATCAGACCACAAAAATGAGAACGGAATATCGGTGCTGCTGGGGTGCAAGTCGATACTTCCCTGGGCGCTGCCGCAGTTTTCATCAGTGACAGAAAAATTCCCGCTGATGCCGGTGCCGCAGTCGGGGTCAGCGCAATCGATGAGGCCGTCGTTGTCGTCGTCGAGGCCGTTGTAACAAATTTCTTCGTGGCAGATGGGTTCCAACGCCGTACCGGGGATGATGGTCCAGTCCGCAATGCCGGGCCCTTTCCAATACACTTCGAAGTGGTCGTTGCCCGTGCCTTCTTTGTGCAACAGTTCGATGTAATATTTTTCACCGGCAGCCAGTTGGATGGCGGCTGATGTTTGCGAAGCGAATTTTGAATGCTCCGCAATGTTTGTCCAGCCATTCACCGATGCAATGAGTTGTTTGCTGCTGAAAGTGGAATCGGTACCGAGGTAAAGCCGGGCATTATCGTCGGATGTAACGTTGAAATAATAAGTGCCGCTTTGCGATGGTAAAAGATGTCCGAAAATGCGGGTGCCGAAGTTGTCATCGTAATTTTCAGGGCCTTGAAAGCTGGTGAGCACACCCGTTTCATCGTAGTTGTTGGGATAATCGGGGCTGGTGAGCAGGCCGGCGAGGTCATCGCCCGGCAGATTGCCCCAGCGCTGATAAGTGATGCCGCCGCTTCCGCAGGGCGCGGGCTTGGGGCAATTCACTTTCGAGAGGGTCACGGCATCTATCGCCATGCCCACATTATCTCTCATATTGGTAAATACGAAGTTTAATACCGGGTCTTGCACACCATACGTGAAAGTGTATTCAAATTTCGTCCAACTCAGATCGTTGAATGATTCACTGGCCGGGACCGACCAGGCAAATACGCTTTGAAACCCGCTGACATAGGTGAATTCCAAATCTAGAATACCGGCATTCTGCACGGCGGCATCCCCATCGGGCAGGCCGTCGTTGTCCAATGATTCCACCCACGAAGCGGCGTAAAAGCAGAACGTGTAAGTTTCACCGTCTTCGAGCAGCAGGTTGTTGGAAAAATCGGTGTTGGCAATCCAGCAGTCCCCGCTGTTGGGCAACCACACGAAATAATCGCCCTCGGGGTTGTTCACGGTGTTGTTCGTATCGTCGATGTAAAAGAGGTAGTTGGAGGTGAGCCCCGCCGACCAGGGTGGCAGGGTGGAGTTGTTGCCGTTGGCAATGGCAGCGGCAGGTATTCCCTCGACGATATAGTCAAATGACGGGCTGAACGATTCCTCGAAGCCGCCGTTGGGGATGAGGTTGCCGGAGCAACCGCAGGTGAGGTCGAAATCGCTGCCGCCGAGGCTGTCCGTGAGGCTGAAGCAAAAGTCATCCACCAGCAGGTCATTGCCGGAACTGCCCTCTTTTTGAGCGCCTATTTCGGCGTACACTGCCCCCGCTGGTGCCTTGCCTTTCAGGCTGAACAGCTCGTATTGGGTCGTTGCGCGGTTCACCGGCTGAAGAATGCCGGCATCGATGGTTGAATTATTCGAGTTCTTCCAGTTTACATACAATGCAGCATTGGTTGGATTGCCGGTTACCTTCGCCCAGGCCGTCAATTCGTAGGTTTGCCCTGCCTGAATGGTAAACTGTTGGCTCACAGTGGAGCCATTGCCGGTAACCTCAGCCGCCAATCCGCCGCTGTGAGCATCTGTGGTGGTAGCGACGTTGCTATCCTCTGTATTCCAGTTGGTGAGGCCATTTTCAAAACCGGGATTCACCACCAGAATGCAATCGCCGGTTTGAGGCGTGAATTCCGACAGGCACATTTCGTCAATTTTCAGCACTCCAGCGTCGCCCTGTTTCAGGGCGATGGCCTGAATGTAAACCGCATTGACGGCGGCAGTGACACTCGTTGAATATTGGATGAATCCCGTAGAAGTGACTTCTACCAAGGACTCGCTCAATTGCGTCATACTACCGTCGAAGAATCTCAGGCCGGCGGCCGCGTAATTCGGTGCATTTTCAATTTTGGCAAAAAAGGTAAGGGTGTAAATAGTGCCTGGCGAAATACCCGTTTGCGTTTGGTAAATACTGGCGTCGTTGCCGTCAATGGCAGCGCCGGTGGTGCCGTTATAGCCATCGGCGGTCATAGACACGCTGCCACTCGTCTGCCAGGGGCTGAGGCTGCCGTCGAAGCCGCCATTTTGAAACAAAATACAGGAACAGGAAATACTATTATCGCAGTCGGGGTCGTCGCAGTCCACGAGACCGTCGCCATCTTCATCAATGCCATTGTAACAAATTTCCTGAGAATAAAAACAGAAGTCCACCGTCATATCCCCGTTGCTGTCGAAGGTATTGTCCATCGTATTTCCCGCACCGGTTTCAGTGGTAGAATCCACGGGTTCCGTGGCCGCAGCAAGGGTGATCATTCCCGAGCTGACGCCCGTGGAAAGTGGGTCGGCGGGGTCAAGGCCATTCTCGTCAATATCGTCGTCCAACTGGTTGTCGCCACCGCCGGCGGGTGCGGGGATAAGTTCGAACATGGGGTTACCAGCATTGAATTCCGCGGCCGGAATCTGCACCACATATTGCGCCGGTTCCAGATTTTCAAAGATGTAAAAACCTCCGTTGGCAGTATTGGTGGTCATGAGGGGGTCATCAGAGTCGGGGTCATCTTCGACGCGGAAAAGCTGTACTTCCGCGTTGTCGATACCTTCTCCATCATCATATATTCCGTTTCTGTTGTAATCGGCAAAAACGAGATTTCCAATGGATACCCTCGAATCGGGACAGGCGTCATACATGGCCGCTGCCTCGAAATCTGCATTGGCCGGCAGGCCCGGTGTTTCGGACCAGGAACCATGCGAATCATTGTCCCCGTCAGAGTCTAAGGTTATTTCGAAAAACTCTTCGTTCTCGTTGTCAACGGCCATCACCCGGTCATTGACGATGTCCCATACCACGTCTTCCACATCCGTGGAGCTGGCAATTCCACCTGAAATGTCGTTGTCTTCCACGGCGAGGATGACTCCCGACGTTTCATCCACTTTGTACAAATGGTGGTCGGTACCGTCGATGGCGTAAAGGTTGCCGCTTTCATCAAATGTCATCCCGTCCAGGAAATTGCAACTCTCGCCAGTGCCGGTAATGCTTCCAACCAATGTGGCAGGGGAGGCAAGAAGCGGGTTGGCGTTTAGTTGTGCCGGGTTTATGAAATAAAGATTGTCGGCAGTGGTGCTGCTGTTTTCGTTGGCATCCCGCGGGTCGGCAGTGAACAGATGACCTGTGACTGGGTCATACGCCAGGCTGTTCATGGTGTACCCGGTGGGTTTTGTCATGTGGCCGAGCAAGGTCAGAATAATGTTCCCTGCGTTGGCCGCGGCATCTTTTAGGTCGTAGGTCCATAGCGCCTGAGTATTGGTGGGGCCGCCGGAGACATTTCGATTGGACAGGAAATAGGCCTGCCCGGTGAATTTATTAACCGCCATAGCCTCCATATCGCCCGCATCACCGGCGCTCATCATGGTGCCGGAGGTAGTGTTGTAATACAAGAGTTCGCCATAATTGATGGCCGCATTGGCAGGGTCGTCATCATCTGTAAACGCCCAGAGCCGCATGTGACCATCCTCATCGCTGTCGTGATCCACCACCCACAGCGGGGTTTGACTCTCATCGTTGTCGCAAATGGAAGGACATTCTTCGTCCACCGAGCCGTCGTCGTCGTCGTCGATTTCGTTGCCACAAATTTCCACTTCCTGCGGGCAGTTGATGGGGCCGGTGAGGTCCCAAATCTTTCCGCCGAAGTTGAGGCTACTTCCATAAAAAGTGGCATTGGTGCGGTCGATTTTCTGAATGGTGCCACAACAAAGCGAACCGGCCCACATATCGCCGTTGATGTCGATGCCGATTTGCATCTCCGCGGCGAGCGTCGTGGAAATTTCGGCAAATTCGGCCGTTATCAGGTTGTATTTCCAAAAATGGCTGTGGCCGGTGGAGGTCATGCCGTAAATGACGGGGTCTCCTCCTTCGCTGGTGATGACGAGGTCGCCCCAGGAAGTATTGGCAGCAATGGGGATGCCGAGGTCGGTGGCGTAGCCGTCGGGCGAAAGCCCGTTCTCCGATACTTTCAATCTGTACACTTTTGGGTTCACACCGGGGTTACCCGTTTCGGTGCCGAGGTAGAGAAATCCGTTGTAATATTCGGCAGCACCGCTGCTCAACGACTCGTTGACGGCAATCTGCCCGGCGAGGTCGAGCAATATGCCGTGGGTGTTGCTCAAGGGTTTCCAATAATAGACGATTTGGTCGCGGGCATAATAAACCACCTGATTATCGGCATTCGCTGCCAGTGCATTTAAGTTGCCGGTCACGTAAGGGGAAGTCGTCGTAATTGCCGCAACTCCCGTGGTCAGGTTTACCTCCATGATTTGGCCGTTATCGCGAGCCACCAGCATGACGGTTTGCGTGCATCCGCAGTCGGCGTCTTCTTCATCGATTTCGCCATCGCCATCATCGTCGATGCCGTTGGAGCAGATTTCTGTGGGTAAAACCGTTATTTCCACATTTTCGAAACTGGTGCGAGTGCCGCAATCGTCGGTTACGGTCACTTTAATGTGACAGGTTGTGCTTTCTGTGACGGCTGGTGCCGTAAAAGTAGTACTGGCAGTATTGGGGCTGTCAAAGTTGCCGCCGCAATCCGACGCCCAGCTATAATAATAATTGCCCGAACCACCTGTTGCTGAAACTGAAAGGCTGTAATTTTCTCCCATCGACATAGTGTCGGGGACTACGGCAAGCGGCTGAATGGCTTTGTCGCCCGCTGCCATAAAGCTGAAATTGAAGAATGCCCTTTGTGCAGCAAAATCTTCGGGGTTGGAATGTTTGTTCAATTTATGCGCAGCCTCATACATCATGTACCCGCGGGTGGTGTCGCCGAAGGGATACCCGAAAGCCACTTTTGCAGCCGGGCCCGGCGAAAGCCCTGGCACATCGGACTGACTGTCGTCCCACACGCCGATTTTTGTGGTAGGCCTCCAACTGTTGGTGGGCAGGTAAATCTGCTCCGACCCGTTTTCCTGCGCCCCGTCCATTAGTCCGAGGAACTGCATAATGGGGTGATCCGGATAGGCGTAAAGATAGGCCGGAGGCAGGGTGCCGTCGTTGTGCTGGTCGTATGGGACGGCGGGGTTGGTTTCCGGTGCGACGGGGTCGCTCATCAGGAAATTCATCCGCACAGTGGGGTTGGATGGGTCGAACAGGTTTTCGAGGTTGCTCACTGCCCGGCACCCTGCCCATATCGCCCCCGCGCAACCTCCATTCGCCTCGGCGTCATTCCAGGTCAGCAAACTGCCATGCACAGCCCATGTCGGCGTGGCATGCGGAAGCACAAATACGTCATTGCAACAACTCAGGTCCCCCGGCAACACCCAATTATAGGCCGTAGAGGGAATGCCTGCGGCAATGAGGTAGGCCTCGGCCAGTGCTCCGTTTTCCTGGTCAAGCGTCCATATCATGGAGTAGTTCAGCGTTCGGTAAGTAGGCGCCATGAAGTCGCTCGTGGTGGTGATACCCACCACACCCTGTGCTTCCCAAGCTGCTATTGCGTCATCTACTGCCGGGGTGCGAAGGCCTGCGGTAATGATAAAAGGTCCCCCTTTAAAATCGCTGCCGTTGTAGCTGAAGTCCACGCCGTCTTTTGTTTTGCCAGGGGCAATAGACCAGATGACCGGAGTGTTCAGGTCGTGAAGCAGTTCCCAAACCAGCCCATAGGGTTTCAGTGCGTTGTCCGTAGTTTGTGGCGTTATCCCCATGTCGATAATGTAGGAACCCGCGGGAATGAGTTCCATGCCGGAGGAAGGACAATCGGGGTCATTATCGTCCGTGAGACCATCACCATCGTCATCGATGCCATTGCCGCAGATCTCTGCGCCGCAATCGTACACAGTGACGGCGTCGAGAACGAAGTCATCGCCGGTGCTGGTCAATTCCCTTAGTTTCAGATAACGAGTTGCCACGTTTGCCGTGAGCGTTGTTTGCACAAACGCCGCTTTCGAAGTGGTAGAAGGCGTCACCGGATGGGTAGTGAACGTACTGTTATCCGCAGATTCTTCCATGAGTATTTCGGCGGAGTTGTTGTCGCTGTAACTGCTTTTTCGGTGCCAAGTGAGGGCGTATTGATCACCTGATGAAAGAGCGAATCCCAAATCCAACACTATGTAATCGCCGATGTCGTATATTTCAGCAAATGCACCATCCGGCGACTCGGTGGCATTGTTGGCATTGGCCACACCGTTTTCTGCAGCGATTGAGGTGGCAAAACTCTGATTGCCCCAGCAATCGGGGTCTTCACAATCAGTGAGGCCGTCACCGTCGTCGTCTATGCCATTGCCACATATTTCTCCAATGAAAATGGCAGCTTCAGGGCAAGCCGAAGAAGCATTAAATGTGCTCCAGCCATAAAAAATTACGCATGAAAATAATATGGAGCAAATGTACATGCGCCACGAGTAGCTTGTATCAGTTCGTTTCATAGGTCCGGACGTTCAGCAGGGGGACGGGAGGGAGGGGGGTGGTAAAACAAAAGGGTAAACTATATGCTTTAATCAATAAACTTGCCTAATTTTTTCATAATTCCCTTAAATAGGGGCCGGATGGAAGTGCAATTGATATTTACTGCTTGAAGATGAGAGAAGGGAGGCAGAAAGTCCGGACTAAAAAACAATTCCCACTGGAGTTTGTCACTGAAATGCAGGGGGTATCCTTGCTTAATCCCAATGGTGGCTTGCCTTTATTAAAAACCCAAATAATGGTTGAAGGCCGTTTTATCGTCACATAAATTTACCGGGTGGCAACAAGTTGTTTTTGGCTGCTTCAAAAAGGCCGGGATCCAATTAAAACGCTAATTGCCAAGATTTTTGAAAAAAAGTGGCCAATAGAAAACTATTCCCGCCAATTATCGTTACCTTTAACGATGTGCAGTTTTTTAACTCAACAACTTACTCCTGTCCTTTTAAAAATTTTCAGAAAAACCACAGCCCGGAACATCCCTGCAAGTGCCAAAATGGTGCCTCAGCAGCTTGCCTCACACCGGCAATTATATGAATCAACAAGGCGAAATTTACTGCTTAATAAAATATTGAATCCATGCAAGAAGAATACTTTGATCAGGCAATAGATTGGGTAAAGAAACGAGGGTTTTCAAACATCAAGGCAAATCATGAGGATTTTGAACACCCTGCAGGCTTCACAAAACCAGGGGAAGATCAACCTTACGTTCCCAACATAACCGGATTGAGAACCGGAGGAAAATGTTATATCGAGGTGGCCGTGAAAACTGAGGATATTCAACGAAGTATATCAAAGTGGAAATTACTCAGTACATTAGCGGCCCGAAAAGGAGGTAAACTGTACCTTTTAGCTCCAAGAGGTCACAAGACATTTGCTGAATCGGTTGTGAAAGAGCATAACCTAAACGCAGAAATCAAAAGCATTTAAGCTACTTGCTTCATCAATTTGGGCATTTTTATGTTTTACAAATTTTGAAGCTGAATTATCCTTAGTTCTATATATGCGCGCATTAGTAATTACTAATTCTATTACCCGGCGTGATGCCAAGTCGTTGGAAAAATACATGACGGAGGTATCCCGTTACGAAGTGCTGACTCCCGAACAGGAGGTTGAAATGTTTAAGCGTTCTAAAGAGGGCGATGAAGATGCATTCCAGCACATTATCAATGCCAACTTGCGCTTCGTCATTTCTGTGGCGAAACAATATCAGCATTGCGGTTTAACACTTGGTGACCTCATCAATGAAGGCAACTTGGGCTTGTTGAAAGCTGCTCGTCGTTTTGATGAAACCAGGGGTTTTAAATTCATCTCTTACGCCGTATGGTGGATTCGCCAGAGCATCCTTCAGGCAGTGGGAGAGAAGAGCCGTAAAATCCGGGTACCTTTCAATCACCAGTCCGATCTTATCAAAGTCTTGAGAACCAGAGACAATCTGCTCCAAATTTATGAGCGGGAGCCGACCAATGTGGAAATTGCCAAAGAACTTGAGATGACAGAAGAGGCTGTGGAGAAATGTCTGCAAACGAATAATAAATGCAGTTCTCTCGATGCTCCTCTTTTGGACGGTGAAGATGCTACCCTCACCAACTTTTTGGAAGACAAAGATGTGCCGACACCTGACGCAAAGGTCGTCCACAAAGAGTCTCTCCAAAAAGAAATCCAGTTGCTTCTGAAAGGGCTTACTCCTAAAGAATCCGCTGTACTTTCTATGTATTATGGCATAGGTACGGAGCGTACTTTTGGACTCGGTGAAATCAGCGAGTACCTTGGTGTTGGGAAAGAAAGAGTACGGCAAATAAAATACAAAGGATTGCGAAAATTGCAGGCAAAGATTGTGCGTCACGGCATCAATTTCAGCTTGAACTAAAGCTCCTTTGTCAGAAATCAACGGGAAGTCCCTCTTATGAGGGCATTGGGTTTTCAAGGCCTCGGCGCCATGGAAACCCAATCCTTTTTTATATACCCACCAAATCCGGCCTTTATTTCCATTTTTTCAATAGCCTCTTTTTGTAACAGCTAACGCACTATCTTTGCAGCCGTTTTTTTTATAACCGTTTTGATTTACCATGAAAAAAGAAATCAAGGTCTTCAAATTCGGCGGTGCCTCCATCAAAGACGCTGATGGAGTTAGAAACGTCGCCAATATTTTACAATCGTATAAGTCTAAGCCATTGGCCATTGTAGTTTCAGCGATGGGTAAAATGACGGATGCCGTTGAAAAAATCGTGGAAGCCCACGAAAAAAAAACCGGGGAAGCATTCGATATACTCGATACAGTGAAACGCCGGCATTTTGCCATCATGGACCAGTTGTTCGAACCAAGAGACCCCGTTTACGACGAAGTAAATGATGCTTTTGTGGCTGTGGAATGGGTGCTTGAAGATGAACCTCATCCAAACTACGACTTTCTGTACGACCAAATTGTACCAGTCGGTGAGTTGGTTTCTTCCCGCATACTGGCAGCTTATCTCAATAAGGCCGGCCTGCCCGCGCATTGGGGAGAAGCCCGCGATAGCCTTCCTGCCGAGGATATTTTCCGCGGAGGGGGGGGGCAATGGGGAGAGAGTCCAGAGAA
>CAZPHZ010000090.1:0-10435 GCA_964586035.1 uncultured Saprospiraceae bacterium | reverse complement strand
CTCGGTGAAAAGTATTTTCTCGACACGATACTCGAAGACAGTACAGCATGGATATACCTGTTCGGCGACGAGGACGGCACTCCCACGCATCTCGCCGCCTGGCGTCCCATCGAAGGCAATATTACCGGAACGGCGGAAGTGACGTGGACATCGGCACTTCACCCGGTCTCTGCCAAACTCCTCGACGGCCAATCGCCCACCGGCACGGCGATGAATTTGCCCACATGGGAAGATGGGAAAATGATACTCAGCGTATCTGCAATTCCAATGGTTGTGTTATTGGACTCGCTGAACACCTTGACCGCAGACCCTATCCTTCAGCAATCTTTGACCATCGTACCGAACCCCGCCACTGAGAATTTTTCAGTGCAATGGGCGGCAACTAATTTTGGACCGGCGCGCAGTTTGACCGTACGCTCCCCTGCCGGAGCATTGCGGTACCAACAGGACATTCCCGCTGGGACTTCAATTATTTCTGTTGAAAATGCACACCTGTCCCACGGCGTCTATTGGGTGGAAATAGCTTTTGACAACGGCAGGAAACTGGTGGGGAAATTGGTAGTTCTATAGGAGCACACCTCAAATGGTGGAAGGTGAAATTGAAAACCCATCCCGATCATTTCAACCCACAATTTCAAACTGGTTTTCTTTATAATTTCTACATGAGAAAAGCTGGCTGGCAAACTCCCTCAACCCATCGAATACTCCACTCCCATTCCTTCAATAGCAGACACAAATTCGGTATCGACATTGACTTTCTTCGACTTGGAGGAAAAACTAAGGCTCGTGCGGTGCGTATAGTCGACCAGTACCATCCGAAGTTTGTGCTCCCCTTTGTGCTGTTTACAAAGTGCCTCGATGCCATCGATCATTCCGGAATTAATTGCTTTCACATCCAACTTGAGTGTGATGGAGTTGACGTTTTTGCTGCTGGCATTTTCGAGAAGCGTGACCTCTTTAATGCGAAGTTGATATTCCTCTTCTTTGCCCCACCGGGGCTCATAAGTGCCAGTGATAAATACACAATTGCCGGTCTCGAAAAAGCCCTTGAATTTCAGGTAGTCGTCGCTGAAAAGTGGAAATTCGATGGAAGCGTTGTAATCCTGAAGAGTAAAAAGACCCCAACCCGTTCCTTTCTTACTAATACGGTGCGAAGCACTGCTGACGATGCCGGCTATTTTTACGGGCTGCCCTTTCTTTTTGGGCAGATCTTCGAGGGAGCAGGAAGTGAAATTTTCTACCTCGATGCGGTAGTCGTCAAGGGGGTGGCCTGAAATGTAGATTCCGGTGACTTCCTTCTCCCGTTCGAGCAATTCGATGAGGGGCCAGGGCTCTATCACCGGCAGTTCAGGGTCAGCGATGTCGAACGCACTGATGTCCCCAAAAAGAGACATTGCTGCACTTTCCTGGCGTTGCTGGTATTCACTGCCAAAGCGAAGAATGTGTTCTCCGAAACTGTCGAATTTGCCGCTCGGGGCAAAATACTGCGCCCGGTGAATACCTTCGAAGCAGTCGAGAGCTCCGCCGAGCACCAGACTTTCGAGTACTTTTTTGTTGGCAGCTTTGGTATTCAGCCGTTTCACAAAATCAAAAACGGAACTGAAGGCTCCACTTTTTTCCCGTTCGGCGAGGATTTCTTCGACTGGTCCTTCACCCACTCCCTTGAGGGCTGAAAGCCCAAAGCGCACTTGTCCTTGTTTGTTCACCGTGAACCAGGAAACAGATTCATTAATGTCAGGACCCAACACCTGCACGCCCATGCGTTTGCACTCGCGTAGGAATTTTGTGAGGTCCGTGATGTTATCCTTGTTGTTGGATAGCACCGCTGCCATAAATTCTGCGGGATAATTGGCTTTTAGGTAGGCAGTCTGAAAGGCCAGATAGGCATAGCAGGTAGAATGTGATTTATTGAAGGCATAGCTGGCAAAAGCTTCCCAGTCGCGCCAGATTTTAGCGCAGGTTTCCTTCGGATGCCCATTCTCTTTGCACCCATCCATAAACTTATCAAACATTTTGTCGAGGACGGCCTTTTGCTTCTTACCCATAGCCTTACGGAGTATGTCGGCCTCGCCTTTGGTAAAGTTTGCAAGCTTTTGAGATAGCAACATCACCTGCTCCTGGTACACGGTGATTCCGTAAGTTTCCTCCAGGAATTCCATCATCTCAGGGAGGTCATAGGTAATCTCCTCCTTGCCGTGCTTGCGGGCAATAAAGTTGGGAATATATTGCAGTGGCCCGGGCCGGTATAGAGCATTTATGGCTATGAGGTCTTCAAACTTATTGGGTTTGAGATCCTTCATGTGTTTTTGCATGCCCTCACTTTCATATTGGAAAATGGCTACCGTTTCGCCACGCTGGAAAAGCTCGTAAGTAGTGGGATCGTCCAGGGGGATTTCGTCGGGCTCTATTTTTATGCCGCGCACTTCTTGGATGACTCGGATGGCATCTTTAATGATGGTCAGGGTTTTAAGGCCGAGAAAGTCCATCTTGAGCAAGCCGGCAGTTTCGGCTACATGGTTGTCGAACTGACTAACGAGCAGCCCGTTGTCTTTTGCCACCGTCACCGGCACGTATTTCGTGATGTCGTCGGGGGTAATGACCACTCCACAAGCGTGGATGCCCGTATTGCGCACTGAGCCTTCGAGCTTGCGGGCGGTTTGTATCATCTGGCCTATCTTGTCTTCCCCTTCGGCTAATTTCCGGAACTTCCTTGCCCTTTCGAGGTCTTCGGAATTGAGCTTTTCCTTTAATTTCGGCGCAATATCGCCTGGAGCAAGAATCTGGGTGAGGGTGGCACCCAACTGGTGCGGGAATGATTTGGCCACCACATCCACTTCGGGCAAAGGTACGTTCATCACGCGGCCTACATCGCGCAAACTGGATTTGGCAGCCATGGTGCCGTATGTCACGATTTGGGCCACCTGATTGCGGCCGTATTTTTCCAGCACGTAGTTGATCACTTTCTCCCGTCCCACATCGTCGAAGTCGATGTCAATATCGGGCATACTCACCCGTTCGGGGTTGAGGAAACGCTCGAAAAGCAAGTCGTATTTAATGGGATCTACATTGGTGATGCCGATGCTATAGGCCACCGCAGACCCAGCTGCCGAACCGCGCCCCGGCCCCACCGACACGCCCATCTTCCGGGCCGATGTGGTGAAATCCTGAACGATGAGGAAGTAACCTGGATAACCCGATTGTTTGATGACGGAAAGCTCGAAATTGAGGCGCTCCTCTATGGCTGGAGTAATTGTGCCGTACCTGCGCTTTGCTCCGTCGAAGGCGAGTTGGCGCAAGAAATCGTCTTGTGTATTAAAACCTTGGGGAACGGGGAATGCCGGAAGCAACACATCGTGTGTGAGGTTCAACGGCTCTACTTTATCCAGAATCTCCTGTGTATAATCCACACTCTGCGGCACATCGCCAAAGAGGGTGTTCATCTCTTCTTGTGTCTTGAAATAAAAATCGCTGGAGGGGAAACGAAACCGCTTTTCCTCTTCCAACAGGCTGTTGGTGTTAACGCAAAGCAGGATGTCGTGCGGTGCAGAATCTTCCTCCTCGAGATAGTGAGCATCGTTGGTGCAGATGACCTTAAGGTTGTGCTTTTTAGCAAGCTTCAACAGGGTCTGGTTCACATCTTCCTGACTGATTCCAGTGTGGTCCACATCCTCCATGCCGCGGTGGCGTTGCAGCTCTACGTAGTAATCATCGCCGAATATGTTGACCCACCATTTTAGCAATTCTTCTGCCTTTTCTTCTCCTCTGTACAAGATGGCTTGCGGCACTTCTGCTCCAATGCAGCAGCTCGTGGCAATCAGCCCTTCGTGGTATTTTTCAATCAATTCCTTGTCCACGCGTGGGTACTTACCGTACTGACCCTCGATAAACCCCAACGAGCAAAGCTTTGACAGGTTCTCGTAGCCCTTTCGGTTTTTGGCTAAAAGAAGTTGGTGGTATCGCACGTCCGATTCCCCCTTTGAGCGCAGAAACTGCTTTTTGTGACGGTCTTCCACCAAATAAAACTCACAACCGACGATGGGCTTCAAGTCCCGCTTGTTGGCTTCATGGACAAACTGGAAAGCCCCGAACATATTGCCGTGGTCGGTAAGAGCTACCCCAAGCTGACCGTCCCGTTTGGCTTTGTCCATCATTTTCGAGATGTCCGAAGCACCGTCGAGAAGTGAGTATTGGGTGTGGCAGTGAAGATGTGCGAATGCTGGCATGGAAAAAGAAATGATTGAATGAGTGAATGAGTGAAAGGAGATTCACTCATTGTATTGCGAAGATAGAACAATCCTGATGGGTGGGCGGGTTATGTGGCATGGAAGTTTTCAACAGGGTTTGCCAAAATGGCGGAAAATTTATTTGCATAAAAGCAGTGAAACCTAATGGACCCACTTATTGGAATCTGATCGTCCATGACCCCGATGATGACAAGTTTGTGGATTGTGCCATCGCAAGTGGCTCCGATGATCTGGTGACCAGTGACAAGCATTTTGACATCCTCAAGACGACGCCCTTTCCCAAAGTGGCAGTTTTATCTCCGGATGAATTCCTGAAATTGATGGTAACGATGTAATCCGGTTTTTGTGCCGGAATGAATTTTTGTACGGTGGGGAAATTTCCCCCACGCCGCTGAGGGTACTATCTTGCCTCTGCCAAGCCTTGCGGTGCCAAAGGTGTGCGGGAGCCAATGTTGAAATTTCCAAAAAAAAAAGTTCATGGCCCGGAGCAATTTCCCGAACCATGAACCTCCTGTTTTTTTAACAAAAATTATGGTTTCCCTACCTTTTCATAATCCCCTGCTTTTACAATGACCATTTTGTTCAGGTCGATGTATTTTTAACAGCGGCGTTTACATCGGTAGTGGTGAGAGCCATGATCTGATTTTCCAACTTTTCGTCCCACATCATATTCCTATCGAGTTGCAAATAGCTGTTCAGGGTACCGGAGAGCGAACGGTCGTCGGCGCGGCTCATGCCACGGCCCTGGAGGTACCCAGATTTGGCGGCCTCTAATTCTTCTTCGGTGAAACCCTCATCCAACATTTTCTGGATTTCCTCTTTGAAGGCAGCTTCTAATTTCGTCACGTTTTCCGGCGCATAAATGGCGTAGGCTGTGAAGTTACCGGATTTATCCTGCGAACTGGCGTTAAACTGCGAACCGACGCCGTAACTGAGGCCTTCTTTCTGGCGGATGCGTACGGCGAGGCGCGAATTTAGGAATCCCCCGCCGAGAATGAAGTTGCTCATCACCAAGGCCGGGTAATCGGGGTCATCGTCGCGAATTTCAAGCGGCATACCGGCGATGAACATGGCGTTGGCCTTGTCCGGGGTATTGATGGACTCGTTGGCGGGCTTCACAGGCTTGTACTCGTTGTGAATGCGTGTATACCCTTTGGGGCTTTTCCAGCCGCTGAAATTGTCCACCACGGCTGCTTTCGCTGCCTTCGCATCGAAGTCGCCAACGGCGGAAAACGTGGCGTCGGTGGTGCCATAAAAATTTTTGTAAAACGCTTTCACGTCATCGAGAGACGTGTTATTAATGGCCTCGGTCTCTTCGTCAAAAGTCATTACATATCTTATGTCATCTTTTGGATAAGAAGAAAGCATACGCCGGTACTTCAGCACAGCAAGTGCAGTGGGGTCGCTTCGCTGCGCCTCGATTCCAGCCAAGTTCTCTTCTTTCAGTTTATCGAACTCTTCCTGTGAAAAGGCAGGAGTTTTCAATATTTGTCCCACGAGATTCAGCACTTCAACGAGGTTGTCATGCTCTGCTTCAACGTTTACGCTGAGAGTAGGTCCGCTGCCAAAAATGGAGACTCTCGCTTTGAGCCGGTCTAATTCATCCTGTACTTCCTGCCGAGTCATTTTAGCTGTGCCTTTGTCGAGCATAGCAGCAGCCATCTGGCTTACCGTGGCTTTGCCTTTCAGACTGTTCACGTCACCGAAACGTAGCGTCATGCGGGCGGAAACGGCATTGCCCCGCGTTTCTTTCGGCAAAAATGCAAACTCGATGGACTTGTCAAGTGCAGTACCGCGGTTCGTCCGGTTTTCGATATTTTCACACGATGGGTCAAAATCTTCGCCTTCAGCAATAGCTTCCTTGCCTTTGTAATTGGCGAGCAAAGTTTCGAGGTCCGGAGCGTCGGGTATCTCTGAGCGGCTGGGATTTTTATCGGGGATGAATTCACCCACGGTTCTGTTGGAAGGTTTTAAATATAACTTCGCCACATTCAGCACATCGGCGGCGGAGACGGCTTCCACGTTGTCCCGCTCCAAGAAAGCCAGCCGCCAGTCGCCTTGGGCGATGTACTCGCTGGCTGCCAGACCGACCGAGGAGGAGTTACGAAACCGCAATTCCCAGTTTTTCAGAATGCGCTTTTTAGCGCGGTTCACCTCCTCGTCAGTGGGAGGGTTAGAGGCCAACTCGTCCAAAGTTTGTAGCAATATTGTCTTAGCCTCATCGAGCGAGCTTTCCATGCGTACATCTGCATTGATGTAAATGAATCCCCCTTCTTTCAACCCTGGGGTAAATGACCAAACTGATGAAGCTTTTTTGGTTTCCACCATGGCTTTGTACAGCCGGCCGGTTCATTGGTTAGTATTTCATCCAGCACCGACATAGCAGCATACTCCCGATGCGGACCCGGCGGCGTATGGTACATGCACGACACCACCTGCACATCGCCGGAACGGCGTAGCGTCACGCTGCGCTCGCCATCCTGTGTGGGTTCTTTCGTGAAAGTGGGGGTGAGCTTGCGTTTTGGGCGCGGTATTCTGCCGAAATACTGGTCAATCATGGCAAGGGTTTCCGCCTCGTCGATTTTTCCGGCCACCACCAGCACGGCATTGTCTGGCTGGTAGTATTTGTGGTAAAAAGCCTGTAAGTTTTCGATGGGCACGTTTTCGATGTCGGCACGAGCACCGATGGTGCTGTTCCCGTAATTGTGCCAGAGGTATGCCGTTGAAATGACGCGATCCATGAGGATGCCAGTGGGATTGTTTTCCCCCATTTCAAATTCGTTGCGAACCACAGTCATTTCGCTTTCCAAGTCTTTTTTCGCAATGAAAGAATTGACCATCCGGTCGCTCTCCATGTCGAGTGCCCAGCGGAGGTTTTCCTCTGTGCCGTTGAAAGTTTCAAAGTAATTGGTGCGGTCGTACCAGGTGGTTCCATTGGGACGGGCGCCGTGCTCCGTGAGTTCCTGCGGAATATCCTTGTGGTTGGGGGTGCCTTTGAACACCATGTGTTCGAGTAGGTGAGCCATTCCGGTTTCGCCGTAGCCCTCGTGGCGGCTGCCGACAAGGTAAGTGATATAGACGGTAATGGTTGGCTTCGACTGGTCGGGAAAGAGCAAAATCTTTAGACGTTGTCTTTCATCTGGTATTCGGTGATGCCTTCTACGGTCGTCACTTTTTCAATACCAGCTGGTAGTTTGATTTCTTTTTTGGCGTTTTGAGCCTGGCCTTCAATAACAATAAACAGGGAAAATAGAGCCATTAGCAGCCAGGGAATAGTTGATTTCATTTTCATGATTAGGTGAGTTTTGTTAAAAAATAGATAAACTCCGCCCATGCGAAGTCCACGAAATTAGCCAAAGAGACAGAAGAGCAAAAGAGTAGCAGCTCAAATGTGCGAAACTTTAGACGAAATGGATGTTTGGAAGACATTAAGAGAAGGGACCGGGATGGGTGTTCACCGGTAAGCTTCAGAAATTTCACCGTTCTTGCATTTGGCATCAATATTTCCAGGAACTTTGGGCGCCCGTGTTTTTCCCGGAAAATGCCGCTCCAAAAAGCCAACCAGAATAATCTATCAAACCCATAAGTACAATAAATGTCTTTCAAAATATCACTGAGGCCTTGATAAGCCGCATTCCAAGAGTCGGCAAATGGCGGGCAGCTTTTCTAAAACACAGCTCACCAGGCCACTTTTACAGTCCCATTCCAGATTTGGAGGAAGTGCAAAAACGGGAGGTAGAAATTTTCGATTTCAAACGGAAAATTTTCGGCATCGATTTCAACGACGAAGTGCAATTGCAACTTCTCGAAAAAATAAAAACCTGCCTGCCTGAAGCTCCCTGGTCATTTGAGAAAAAGGAGGGCCTGCGATATTTTTACAACAATATATATTACACGTGGTCCGATGCGCTGTCGCTTTTTGGGTTAATGAAATCGCTGCTGCCAAAACGAATCGTGGAGGTTGGATCCGGTTGGTCATCAGCAGTCATGGCCGATACGAACCGGCTGTTTTTCGACTCAAAAATTGACTTGACTTTTATCGAACCTTCCCCGGAACGGCTATCGGAGGTGATAGGTGGCTGGTCTGCCATCAACCTGAAACAAACCACCATTCAGCATGTGGGGCTCGATATTTTCAAAAACCTGGAAGCCGGCGACTTTTTATTCATAGACACCAGCCATGTTTCGAAAATCGGTAGCGATGTCAATTTCATCCTTTTCGAAGTTTTGCCCATTTTGAAACCCGGCATTTACATCCATTTTCACGACATATTCTATCCCTTCGAATATCCGAAGGATTGGATTTATAAAGGTTACGCCTGGAATGAAAACTACATTCTGAGGGCCTTCCTGATGGATAATGCCAATTATGAAATCGTGTTTATGAATACTTACCTCGAATACAAATACCCGGAGAAACTACCGGAAATGCTTTTTACAAATTTCAATAATTCCGTCACGGGAAGCATCTGGTTGCGGAAAAAAGGATAAGAAGGGAATTGGCTTTGAATTTCAGATAACCCTGCAAATTTATTGTCAAATTTTAAATTTGCAGGGTAAATTAGAAAAGCTTTCCCGCTCATTACCTTTTATCAATCTCAATCACCGCCGCCACCACGTTTTTACCGCGGAGGTTGCAATTGAATTCTATCGCATCGGGAGCCGAAAAGCTCACATCGGCGACCTCCTCGCTGTGGATGGCGTCGCGTACGCGATCGATGTAGGTGCGTTGGCGGCTACTGTTGATGCGGCTATTCACCACGTTCCAGTCGAGTTCGGCTTTAGACACCACCACGGCGATGTAATCCCGGTGGCCGATGTTGTCGGGCGTCATGGAATGGTCGCGGGGAAAGAGGCGGGTGCCAGTGATGCCGCAATAGGGCGAATGTTTCGAGGTGTAAGGAAACAGCACGTAGCTCGACCCGTCCGTCTCCTGCCCGAACACGTAAACATAGCATTCGATGGAGTTGGTGATGGCCACCTTGAAATGGGTGCCGGGCCGCATGGGGCTACGGGTGCGAAACACGCGGTCGCCGGCTTCTTGCAGCGGAATGAGCGACTGGGTCTCGTTGTCCACCAGGCCGAATTTGACTGCCAATTTACCGGGATTGAACTTTTCGGCACTTCCCATGGGGTAGAGGCCGTAGGCTTCTTTGGTGAAATGCAGAAAGTCGCGGTAGCCTATCCATGCGATGCCGTTATCGCCCCATTCCGGTCCCCACGAGTTCATGATTTGAACGGCCTGTTTGTTGTCGTCGTAACCGATGACGCACATAGCGTGGCCGCTGAACCCATAGCCGCTATAGTCGCGTTGTGTGGGGTGCCACATACTCCGGCCCACCATCTGGTGCATGAAGGTGCCGCCCACCAACATGCCGATGACCACGGGAGCACCCTGGGCGAGGTGTTGTTTCACGCCATTCAGGTCAGGGCCGTAGTCATTGCCACCCTGCGAAAGCCGATTGTACCCCTTTATCCGAAACTGGGCAGCTTCATTCGCCTGGCTCTGATTGGGCTTGCGGCTGCACGAGCGCTCGTTGTAGTCAAACTGCGAGAAAGGCAGGTCGCCGTGTTGGAGCAGCGTTTCCATGGCGTTATTCATGTAGGCTCCGTTGCAGCCGTCGAGGGCTATCTGGTTGTACAGGTAAGACGGACTGAAGACCACGCTGTTGGGGTTGGCCCCCGTGGCCCTGGCCTGCAGTATGGTGCGGGCTGCGTAAGAACTGGCCCAACCCACGCACGAACCCTGCTGTCCCTGGTGCAGCCGTTTGGGGGCGTATTTCAGCAGCGACACGGCCGGCGGCAATCGGTTGCCCGCGCCATAGGTAGCGGACAGCGGCTCGAAGACTTCGGCTTTGTCGTATTCTTCCTCACTCAATAAGGCCCCGAAGCTGAAACTTTCCTTTTTCGAAGCACCCTGTTCCAAACTCCCGGAGAACATCCTGCTGCCGCCGAAAAAGAAATACCAGATGGCCCCCACGATGAGAATGGGGATGAGTAGTTTCGGTTTTTTAAAAATAAAAAGAAGTAAAAAGGGAAGCAATTTGCCGAGGCCTCCGCCTCCGCCGCCTGTATTGCGGCGACGCGGGTCGGGGTCTCTGCGGGGGTCCTGCCGTTCGGGGTCGTCTTCCCTTCTGCTGGGCATAGCGTCTCGTTTCTTTTGTTGTGTGTTTGTACTTCACAGGAAATAT
>CAZPHZ010000089.1:0-10463 GCA_964586035.1 uncultured Saprospiraceae bacterium | reverse complement strand
GCTATCAGTTGGAATTCGCCGAACCTGTTTTTGAACGGCATAGTGAATTCCCGCTTTATCAGGCTTTCCTTTAAAAGCCTGTACGCTACCAGGTCTTTAATAGTGATGATTTTGAGCTCGAATCTTTTGGCGATTTTCATCAACTGCGGCAGACGGGCCATGGTGCCGTCTTCATTCAAGATTTCCACCAAAACCCCAACCGGCTGAAAGCCCGCCATTCTGGCCAAATCTATGGATGCCTCGGTGTGACCGGTGCGGCGCAATACGCCGCCCGTTTTGGCCCGCAACGGAAAGACATGGCCGGGTTTGCCAAAATCTTCCGGTTTTGTGTCCGGGTTTACAAGTGCCTTAATGGCAGTTGCTCTATCGTAAGCAGAAATGCCGGTGGTGCAGCCCTGTCCGATGAGGTCGATAGAAACCGTAAAAGCGGTTTCGTGGAGGGAGGTATTGTCGGGCACCATCATGTTCAGCCCGAGCTTGTCGGCGCGGGACTCTTCGATGGGTGCGCAAATAAGGCCTCTGCCGTGCATAGCCATGAAGTTGACGATGTCCGGTGTGATGCACTCCGCGGCACAGACAAAATCACCCTCATTTTCGCGGTCTTCATCGTCAACCACAATCACTATCTTGCCCGATCGAAAGTCCTCGATGGCTTCCTCAATGGTATTCAGTGAAAATTTTGATTGATTATTTGAAGGCGTCATGGCTGTATTTTCAAGCGAGGTATTTGTCATTTGTTTTGTCATTGTGACTCAAATTCAAGTGTAAAATTAATCGCCACAAAGGTCACCATCCTTTTGTATAACTACCTTCTGCCGGCGGGCTTTTTTTTCGGAAACTTTGCGTTTTATTGCCAACCTCTTTTCTTTTTCCGCTTTGGGGAGTTTCACCTTTTTTCTTTGCTTGGGGGGAGTGAGTGCTTTGTCGAGGAGCAGGAAGAAATCGGAGATGACTCTTTCCTTATTTTCCAATTGCGACCGGGTACTTTGGCAGGTGAGGATAAGGCAGCCGTCTTTGGTCAATTTATGGCCGAGGCGTTCGTGGGCCAGGTTCTTTTCATCGGTAGTAAGTGCGGAAGAGGCTGCGATGTCGAAACGCAATTCCACCTTTGTTTCCGTTTTGTTCACGTGCTGCCCACCGGCCCCCGAACTGCGGGAGGTGCGGAATGACAATTCTTTTTTTAGGAGGTCGTTGTTCATTGCACAATAATAATAGACAACGGGCAAACGGCGAAATGGCTCTGTTAGTTCAACCAAAGCGAGCTACATTTGCTGCCCACGGCGGACCGCCGGCATCAATAGTTTTTTATGGAAAAACGAAATTTATCGGAAAAAATCCTGTTGCTGGTACAAATTGCTACGGTGTGCGTATTTGCCGGGCGTGCCTACCAGCACCTGTTTTGGGATGCCCCATTCCGGGAATTTCTTTGGGATCCGTTTTGGATGAAGAGTTTTGTAGAAAAAATTCTGGGGATGTCCTGGGAGCAGTATGTCACTCATCCGGCCGGAGATGTCTGGATTCAAAGGTTGATTTTTGCCGAAGGCATATTTTACACCCTTTGTACCGCTGCCGCAATATTCATCCGCCGGCTGCCCACAGGGGCGAAATGGCTGCTTTGGGTCGGCTCGGCAAATTTGGTAATCCTCGCCTTTTTGTATCAGAAAGACCACTTTTACCACGTGGGCCAGTTTTTTGAGTACACGCTCCAATTCACCTCGCCCGTTTTTCTCTTGCTTATTCTAAAGAAAAAATCCATCACGCCCGGAATGGTTTTTTGGATGAAAGTAGCCCTGGCACTCACCTTCACTTGCCATGGTTTGTATGCTCTGGGGTACTATCCGAGACCGGGCACTTTTTATGTAATGACGCATCATATCTTCGGATTTGGGCAAACGGGAATGGTACATTTCCTGAACCTCGCAGGTGCACTTGACTTATTAATAGCGGGGGGAGTTTTCATCCCCTGGCGGGGAGCGCGTTGGTTGCTCGCATACGCTGCGGTGTGGGGATTGCTGACGTCATTGGCGAGAATATGCGGTAACTTCTTTTGGGAATTTCCACTCGAGAGCCTGCACCAATGGACCCATGAAGCCGTCGTTAGGCTGCCTCATTTCCTGATACCATTAGCACTTTTTCTGTGGGTAAAAAACAGCAGACCCATCAAATAGAGAGCATCTCTGCCATGCGCAATATTTCCATATTCAGCTCCTTATCGTTTTTAATGGCATAAACCAAAGGTGTGTGTTTCAGCTGATTATTGGAAATGCCGACCATTACGTTTTTGTGCCCATCAATCAGGGCCTCCACGGAAGCATAACCCAGTCGTGTGGCAAGCAGCCTGTCGAATCCGGAGGGTGACCCGCCACGCTGCAGGTGTCCGATGACGGTGACCCTGACATCCACATTGTCCATTTGGGCCCCAACCTTTTTTGCAATTTCATGGATGCTGCCTATTTTATTTCCTTCTGCCACTATGACGAGATTAAACAGCCGCTTGCGCTCAGCGGCTGCTTTCAGGGTATTCACCAAGTCCTGAATGCTTGCATCCTTTTCAGGCAAAAGCACATTACCGGCACCGCTGCCGATGGCCGTATAAAGTGCGATAAATCCTGCATCGCGCCCCATCACTTCGATAAAAAACAGACGATTGTGGGATTCTGCCGTGTCCCTTATTTTATCCACTGCTTCTATTGCGGTGTTTACGGCTGTGTCGAATCCGATGGTGGAGTCTGTGCCATACAGGTCGTTGTCAATGGTGCAGGGCACTCCGATGCAGGGCATGCCGTGCTCTTTGTTGAAAATATCAGCACCAGTGAGCGTGCCATTTCCGCCAAGCGCTACGAGGCCGTCGATGTTGTTCTTTTTCAACTGCTCCATGGCCTTCACCCGTCCCTTTTTTGTCATAAATTCCTTGCTTCTCGCTGTCTTTAGAAAAGTGCCACCCCGCTGAATAATGTTGCCGACATCACGGACATCCAGTTTTTTAAACAATCCTTCTATCATGCCTTCATAACCATTACTTATGCCGTAGACAGTGATTTTTTTGTTGGCTGCTGTTCTTACAACAGCTCGCAGGGCTGCGTTCATACCTGGTGCATCGCCACCTGAAGTAAACACAGCAATTCTGTTTATTTTTTGACTCATCTTTGCTTCTGCTTTGAATGTATATCGGACATTTATAACCGGACATTTTGCGCCTCTTCAAGATGGTATTTCAATAAATTTCCGATGGGTTTCATTATAATAAGACCTTTATGTAAATCACACTCCTGCAATACCTCTTCTAATATTCTTTGGAAATAATAAGCTACTGAACCAATAAAATGGATGGATAAATTCTCGTGATTTTCATACTTGCAAACGTGCCGGACTACAAATTCCTCGAAACAGGATTTTATAATTTTTTTCACAAAAGGGTGGTCCGTATAGTTTGAAAAATGACGAGCAAACGAAGCCAAATAAGCCGCGGGCATCGGGCCTTCGTAAATTCTGTCCAGAATCTCTTTTCTTCCCTTTGGGCACTTTGCTTCTATGACGGGGTGCAATTCAGGTGGCATTTCCCGGTAGAAATACGACTTCACCAATTTTCTACCTATCTGGCTGCCGCTGCCTTCGTCGCCGAGTAAAAAACCCAGATTGGTCACGTTGTCTGCAACTTTATGCCCATCGAAAAGTACGGAATTGGAGCCGGTGCCGAGAATGCAGGCGATGCCGGGCCGGTTGCCACAAGTGGCGAGCGCAGCAGCCAATATATCGTGGCTGACATTTGTAACGAAGCCCGGCAATACCTGATTAAATGCTTTCTTCACGATAGCGGCCCGGCCTTCGTCCCAGCAACCTGCTCCGTAATAGTATATGGTGCCTGAAACTTTTGCCGGAATTTCACGGAGAAGGCCTTCTTCTAATAAGGTTTTTATCCCTGCGGCATCGTTGTAATTTGGGTTAAACCCGGTGGACGTGACGCTTTTAACCTGACCATCATCATCTATTATTCTCCAGTCGGTCTTGGTGGAACCGCCATCAGCAACTATTAGCATAGTGAAATATTTCTATTACCGATATAGGGTGCAAAGGTAGCCAAAAGAAGCACTCGTCCGGCAAGCGGATAATGACTTTTGGCTTAGGTAAAAAGGTTGGCTAAAAGGTTAGGGCTGAATGGTGAAATTGAAATCTGAGACTGTTTTTCTATTTCAAGGCAGATAATAGCTTATTCGGTGGCTGTTGCCCATCCGTATTTCTAAAACCAGAAGTTTCTTCAAAAATCTTAAGAAGTAAAAGCCGGTCTTCGGGAGAAAGTACCACATCATAAATGGCAAGCATCCGCTCGACCGCCTCGAAAGCCTTTTCCGGGGGGTAAGTGGCTAAGTTGCCTTGCCCGCCCCACGAAAAGGAGGGGATATAACGTGGGACGTAATCGCCGCCAAATACATTGCAACAAAGGCCGGTAACCGTCCCTGTATTCAACATGGTATTAATGCCGGTCATCGTGAAATCCCCCATAAAAACACCGGCCTTCAATTGGTCGGTCTGTTCAAATTTCTGGGTATGGTAATCCCAAAGCTTCACTGGTTTCCAATTGTTTTTCAGGTTCGAACAGTTGGTGTCGGCTCCAATATTGCACCACTCGCCAATGACCGAGTTGCCGAGATAACCTTCATGGCCTTTCCTCGAATGGCTGAACATGACCACATTTTTCATCTCGCCAGCCAATGTGCAATGAGGCCCGGCGGAGGTAGGTCCATATATTTTGGCTCCCATCTTTATGGTGCCCGATTCGCCCATCATGAATGGCCCCCTGACAAGAGCGCCTTCCATTACTTCTGCGTTTTTTCCAATATAAATGGGGCCTTTTGTTACATTTAAAGTAGCCCCCTCCACTCGTGCGCCAGATTCCAGAAAAATCCGGCCGGCAGGGCCAATGACGGTGTTTGAATCGCTGATTTTTTTAGAAACCCTACCCGCTGTTAGTTGCGAAAAATCTGACAGTATGGCCTCTCCATTGAATAGAAATATGTCCCAAACATGCCTCAACTGTTTGAACATATCGACATTGATTTCAAAACTATCTAACTCCTCGATGTCGTCTTCCATGAGCCGGCCGAACTGTGTCCGGTCCAATACCGCTGCAATGAGTTCACCATCGGCCAGCATGGCCTGTCCACTTTCCATTTGACTTATGAGCGAACAAAGTTCAGGGTTGGGAAGCACAGAGCCGTTCACCAAATAATTGATTTCGGAAATCGTGATGTCGTACTTGTCTGTTAGGTAATCCTGGGTGATGTAGGAAATTCTTCCATTCAATTGTTTGGCCCATTTCTCCCGAATGGTCAAAGTGCCAACCCTTATTTCACAAATGGGGCGTGTGAATACAAAGGGCAGCAATTGCTCTCTTCGGGAATTGTCAAACAGGATAATATTCTTCATGAATATTTGAGGGGGAATGATCAGTTAAAAAATGCTATTGAACCTGCGGGAAGCTATCCCCGGTTCAAGCTGCAAGTTATTATGCTGGCGCAATAAAAGCTACTGTAGCGCCTGCTAATCATAAAAAAAAAGCCTCAACTTTAAAGTTGAGGCTTTTAGGTGCTAACAACGGGGCTAGCATGATAGGCATAAAGAAACAATTATTCCTGGTCCTCTTTTGCAAATTTCGTTTTTGCAAATCTCTTGTTGAACTTGTCGATACGGCCGGCTGTATCGAGGAACTTCATTTTGCCCGTGTAAAATGGATGCGAGGCGGACGAAATTTCAAGTTTTATCAGCGGGTATTCCTGTCCATCTTCCCAAACGATGGTTTCTTTTGAAGGCGCACAAGAACGGCTCAAAAATGACTCGTCGCAAGAGAAATCTTTGAAGACAACTTTTCTGTAATTTTTTGGATGAATATCAGTTTTCATGACAACATTTTTTCTGAATTTTGAATTGGCGGGCAAAGTTAGCGTTTTTTCCAATTTCGCAAAACCTTAACCACAAAGGATTGTAAAAACTTGTTCTCTAAGGTCCTTATTTCGCCAACAATTTGAATATCAGCACCTGAACATGCGCAGCTTTCCTTTTTTAGCTGGCTAATCGAAACACGATACAATGTTGCCGTATCTCATGATATATTAAAGAATAATATCAGCCCCTCATTCACAAAACCATTGTCTGGCAAATCCTCATTTTGCCGGCATCAACTTTTTATTTTTAGGGGATAGGGGGATTTTTCCAAAAAAATCTAATTTTGGCGATGGAAAACGGTGAACCGGTTTAGGAATTTTTTACCGGAATGGGATGCGAAAATTCTAAGGGGAAATTTTTAACACTACTGATAGATACATTGAAAATGTCGAGTAAGATTAAAGCCGTCCCCAAAAGAAATGTGCAATTGCTTCCGGTAACCACTTTTTGAACAAACGCCACACATCCAAACTTATAAACCAAAATTTAGTTATGAATATTCCAGCAAACCTAAAGTACACGAAAGATCACGAATGGATTAGAGTGGAGGCAGATAATACCGCTTATGTGGGTATTACGGATTTTGCCCAAAGCGAATTGGGCGAAATAGTTTATGTGGAAGTGGAGACTGTGGACGAAAACTTACAAAGAGAGGAGTCATTTGGCACTGTGGAAGCCGTGAAGACGACTTCGGATTTGTTTATGCCAGTTTCCGGAAAAATTGTGGAATTCAACGAGGCCATTTCTGAGAACGGCAGCGATGATCCGACATTGGTGAACTCCGACCCCTATGGCAAAGGGTGGATTATTAAAATTGAAATGTCCGATGCCGGAGAATTGAATAAGTTACTCGATGCTGCCGATTACGAATCATTGATTGGCTGATTTTTCTTTTAGCGCTTGCACCAAAATGAAACTGATCCGCATCTAAGAAGATATCGTTGAAGAAGTTAAGTTATTTGAAATCCTTTTTACTAGCGATAATATGGACCATTGCAGTCTTTGCGTTGTCCGTCTCGCCGGGGGTGCAACTGCCTGAGATTACGCAATCTCCGGACAAGATTGGCCATTTCCTTGCCTATGGTTTGTTGACTTGGTTATATTTGTGGGCGTTGCAAAAAGAACAAAAGTGGTCTCGTAAGTCAGTTTTGTTAATTTTATTGGCTATTTCTGGTTATGGGATTTTGCTGGAATTCATTCAATGGGGGTTTTTCCCCAACCGATATTTTGAGGTGTTGGACATGGCCGCTAATGTTTGCGGCGTATTTATCAGCTACCTTGCATTTAGATTATTCATTTTTAAAACCTAAGATTCATGGATTTTGAAGTATCAGGTTCCATCGTATTGATTGCCACATTGGCTGTGATATTGTTGACTGTTGCGATTGTGTTTGTCATTCGCTCGGTTTACAACAAGCGCTCTGCGAGCAACCTTACAGAAAAGCACGCCGGCACCTCATTTAAGTCCCCTTTGGAAGGAAGGAACAAGTATCCCGAAGTCGATACTTTCAGCCTCAGTGGCACTTTGATGAATTATGGTCTTCTCGCGGCCATCGCGCTGATGATATTGGCATTCAGTTGGACCCAATATGAAAAAGTCATAGACGTGTCCAGCCTTTTGTCCACGTTAGAAGAAGACATCGAGGTTGAAACACCCCGTACCGCGGAGCCACCACCCCCGCCTCCGCCGCCGCCACCACCTGTAATTCAGGAGGTACCCAACGATGTATCAATTGAAGAAACCGTGGTTTTCCAAGATCAGAGTATCGAAGAAGAAACTGTGGTTGAGGCACCAGTGGTTGAAAAGGCACCCCCGCCTCCACCACCTCCACCACCGCCTGCGCCTAAAGAAGATGAAATTTTTAAAGTAGTGGAAGACAATCCGGCATTCCCGGGCTGCGAGGGTATTTCTGATAAGGCTGAGAAGAAACGCTGTGCTGATGAGAAAATGCTGCAATTTATTTATGGCAATATCAAATATCCTGCAATAGCCCGCGAGAACGGGGTAGAAGGTATGGTTGTCATCAAATTTGTGGTGGAAAAAGACGGCAGCATCTCCGCACCTGAAATCGTCCGGGACATAGGTGCCGGCTGTGGAGCGGAAGCTCTGCGCGTCGTCAAGCTGATGCCAAAATGGGAACCGGGAAAACAAAGAGGACGTGCCGTTCGGGTTCAGTTCAATCTTCCGGTAAAATTCAAACTCGAATAAGTTATAAGAATTCACCTGAAAAGGGCAGAATGCAAACCGCATTCTGCCCTTTTTTTTTGGCCAAATGTGACGATGACTCACTGACATAAATCAATCGAGGGATTGACCAAATGCATATGAATTGGTTAAAATAAATAAGAGATTTCTTGAGGCGCAGAAGTGGAAAATTTTAATTGCAATTCATTTTCCAGCGCCCATATTAGTAAACCAAATTCCCAAGCTATGTCAATCGAAATGTCAATTTCAACGATTCTATGGGGATTATTGCTCGTAATCCTTATTACCACAGGTGTCATCCATATAGCAAGACGCTTTTTTAGGAATCAGGCCAAGAAGAACCTTACGGCGCTTCATAAAAACGAGCACTGGCATTCTCCGTTAGAGGGACGGAATAAATACCCGGAGGTAAATACCTTTTTACTGAGCGGCACCTTCATGAATTATGGGCTCATCATTGCGCTTGTCCTTATGATATTTGCTTTTAGCTGGACTACTTACGAAACAAAAGTCAATCTGTCGCAATACATTGGAACTCTGACCGATGAGATAGAAATGGAAACTCCGAGGACAGCAGAACCCCCACCACAACCGCCTCCGCCTCCGCCAGCACCAAAAGCAATGGAAATAGTAACTAACGACATGCCTGATGTGGAAGCAGTGGTGTTTCAGGACCAAAGTATCTCGGAAGAAACCGCCGTTGAAGCTCCCGTTTTTGTTGAACATAAAACTGTGGCTCCGCCGCCACCGCCGCCACCACCAACGGTTGTCCAATCCGAACAGGAAATTTTTAAGGTTGTAGAACAAAACCCAAATTTTCCTGGATGTGAGGATGTGATTGACAGAAAAGAACGGCAGAAATGTGCGGAAGAGAAAATGTTGCAGTTCATTTACAACAATATAATTTACCCTCCCGTGGCCCGCGACAATGGCGTTCAGGGGATGGTAGTATTACAGTTTGTCGTGGAAAAAGATGGCAGCATTTCAAACATTAAAATAGTAAGAGATGTCGGTGCAGGCTGTGGAGATGAGGCGCAGCGCGTGGTATCTAAGATGCCACTGTGGAATCCTGGGAAACAAAGGGAACGGCCTGTTCGGGTTCAATTTACCCTTCCCGTAAAATTCGTTTTGGAATAGATGAATAAATTGTTGAAAAGGAAAGATCACATGGGTCAACTTTGTGTGCTTTCCTTTTTCCCGCCAATAAAAGCAACTTTGGGAGTTCCCCGCAGCCGTTAAACGCGGATGCTAAACACGGGTAGGTGAGAAAATTTCACGAGATTTTCTGGCACAGATTGAATGAAAAGGCTGGAAATGTCCGTGCGCCCGTGGTTGGCGATAGCCAATAGGTCAGATTTCACACGGGTTGCAAACTCGATAATCCCAGCCTCGATTGTGTAGTGATTGTAATTGTGGAGCCAAATATTCTTGAAATCATGTCGCGCAATAAAATCCTCCATCCGTCCGCGTACTTCAGAGGATGGTTTGAAGTTGTGTGGAGTGGTCACTTCCACCATGTGAAGGTTTTCTACCCCCATGGTTTTGGCAAAAGTGAGAAACCTGTCGAAAGCTTCGTGCGTGTCAGGTTCCAACCCCGAGGCGTACAAAATGGTCTTAAAAACCAGCGGTTGAGGCAAAGCCTTTTTAACGATTAGGACTGGGGTTGTGGCAGTCCGAAGTACCCTGGTTGCATTGGCACCAATGACGTACTTTGAAGAATCATTATCTCCAACTGCTCCCATCACTATCATGTCATATCCATCTGCCAACAAATTGTTGCCCATGCTTTTATGACCTTCGATAAAAACGATCGACTTTTTGGCGGAGACGCCTTTTTTTGCCGCCACAGCAATTCGTTCTTCCAACATCTGATCAGCACGCTCCATTGCTGCAGATACCTCGGGGTATTGCTTTTGCCGCCCCTCCGTGAGTAAGTCCCAGCGAAATCCGACAGACATTCCGTGAATAAAAGTTATATCAGCCTTTTTACGCTTGGCTATTTCAATAGCGGCATTTTCAGCAAAGCGGGCTCCATCGGACAAATCAGTGGGTACGAGAATAATCTTGGTCATGAGCAAATATCATCAAATTGAGATGCGAAGTTATCCCGGCAATCAGTTTGAGGGATTTGTAGCACAAATAAACGAATTTTAAGATTAGACTATCTCATTAAATAACGTGCACGAATTAGCTTTTTGATAAAGTTGAGAGGATTGAGTCTAAACGTTCTTCCACCCTCCTCAACCTTCTCATCTGATACTATGTCTTTGAATGTTCGCGGGATAATATCTCATAATTAAAAAGCACTGTTTGAACA